>DATIRH010000355.1:0-3178 GCA_035469845.1 Proteiniclasticum sp.
TAAGGGATGGAAAGAAGCTTGGACTTTTCTCCGCCGTATGATGTCAGAGCGAACGCTGAGATACGGGACATCTGGATTGTTCCACCTCCACCAAGCATAGTGTCAAGAACGTCATTTTCGGATCCAAGTACACCTGAAGCCTGAATGTCGATGGTGATCTTTCCACCGGATAGTTCTTCAACCTTTTCTTTGAATGCTGTGTCAGTCTGTCCAACGATGGTCTCCAATGGGTTAACTTCAGCATAGACTAAAGTAACTTCTGGCATATCACTGGATGGTTCTTCTGCAGGTTCTTCTTCACCTTCAGCTGGAGTTTCTGCTGGAGTTTCCTCTGGCGTTTCAGGAGTTTCTGGTGATGTAAGTCCGCATCCTGCAAAGAAAGCGACTAGTACTAAACTGGATAATGTTGCTAGAATTTTTTTCTTGTTCATTTTGTCCCCCTATAATTTTATATTTTTAATTGGTAACAATAATTTATCAGTTTCCAGAAGATCATTCTTCAGAAAACGGTCACTGATTTGCCTCTATGATGCCAAGCACCACCCCCCCTAAATCTGATTCAATTCTATAAAGAACAGTTTTTAAGTATTCAGATGTCTTCTATTCTATTCTGATCATCTTCATGTAGGACTTTACACTAAATAAAGTAATCAGGATGATCTTTACGTATGAGCTCTTCATCCACCTTGTATCTGGATAAGTGTTTCGTCATCAGTTCCGATGCTTCTTTCTTATCTCGACTTCTGATGGCGGAAAGGATATCTTTATGATCATCTAAGAGTTCTTTCACTTCCTTGTCTGTATGAAGCCTCAGCATTCTTACACGATCAAAGTGAATCATCATACTGTCCATCAGATGGTAGACCTGCATCTTGTTTGCAATGACAAAGAGTTTTTCATGGAAATCATTATCCATCTGGAAAAACTTACCCGTGGAATCGGAATCCACATAAAACTTCTGAAGACTGATGTTGTGTTCCAGATCATTCAGGTCCTCTTCCGTTGCCAGGTCGCATACAAGTTCAACAACCGCGTTTTCAAGCGTCAGCCTCATGAATCTCGCTTCATCAACCATGCTGTAGTCGATTTTAGAGATATAACTACCTTTTTGAGGAAAGATATCCACAATATGGCTTTTGCTGAGCTCGATGAGCGCTTCTCGCGTGGGTGTTCTTGATATCCCCATCTCATCTGCCAGTTCTTTCTCACTGACCATACTGCCAGGAACAAGCTTCAGCATGACGATGTTTTTTCTTAGGGTGCGAAAGGCGTAATCTCTAGCTGTTTCTTTACTTCGCCTTGCTGTTACTTCCATCGAATATCTCCTTTCGATTTATTTATATCTTTCTTTCATTTTCACAATTGCTTCTTCAAGACCCAATATGTAGTTTGCTCCAAGAGCTCTATCATAGAGTCCATATCCAGGTCTGGCTTTTTCGCCCCAGATCATTCTGCCATGGTCTGGTCTTACATAACCTGTAAATCCGACCTCATCATAAGCTTTCATGACTTCAAAAACATCGATGTCTCCACAACTTGATAAATGAGCAGATTCATCAAAATCTTTTTCATTCAGATGCTTCACATTTCTGATGTGTGCGAAATGGATTCTTCCCTGTGCACCGAATTCTCTGATCATCTCTGGAAGATCATTCTTAAGATCTGATCCAAGACTTCCTGTGCAGAAAGTCAGTCCGTTATATGGACTTTCATTCAGTGCAAGAAACTTTCTGATGTTTTCTCTATTCGTGATGACCTTAGGCAGGCCATAAAGCGGCCAAGGTGGATCATCCGGATGAATCGCCATTTTGATATCATACTTTTCAGCATAAGGAATGATCTGATCCAGGAAATACTTCATATTCTCCCAGTAAGTTTCCGTAGACATATCCTGATAGAAATCGATATCCTCTGCCATGGCATCCAGTCTTTCAGGCTCCCATCCTGGTAGAGAATAGCCTCTGGCTTTCTTTGCCATGACATCAGCCATTACCTTCGGATTCATTTCGAGAACCTCATCATGACGGTAAGCCATGACCTGACTTCCATCAGCAAGTTCCAATGATAAATCACTTCTAGCCCAGTCCATCACCGGCATGAAGTTGTAGCAAAGACATTTCACACCCACTTTGGAAAGATTTTCCAATGTACTGATGTAGTTCTTTATGTATCCGTCTCGTGTAGGAAGTCCTTTTTTGATATCCTCATGGATATTCACACTTTCAATGACCTCCATCTCAAGACCAGCGTCAGTGATTTCCTTCTTTAACTCTTCCAGGGTTTCAAGTGGCCAGACATCTCCCACAGGAATCTTCGGTAGACATGTAGCCACTCCAGTGACGCCCGGGATTTGCCTGATTTCCTGAAGGCTTACACTGTCGTCTCCGAAAGGAAACCATCTCAAAATCATCTTCATCTGATCACCTCAACTTTCAAATAGTCTATGAACTTGTAATCATATTTTACAAGCTCTTTCTTTAGTGATTTGTTACTGTAGTCTGCGCACCACTTGTCACTATTACACTCTATGCTTTCTGAATTCCATCAATGGAGATGGTACCCTTTACAACATCTTATTTACATTTTAACACTGGTATACTAGTAGGTCAATCATTAAACATGAAAAAACAGGCCCGATTTTTACGAATTATACATTTATATTTTAAGGTTGTTTTAAGTGTTTTTCATCTTTCTCTTATACTCTTGTAAGCTAGTCATATCAGCATTTGTATCAGTCATCTATTATTTCAGACCTCCAATGAATCTGTTTTTAATATTCATTTTTCTGTATTATTATCGGGTTTGTGAAATATATGTGAATTGCTCCCCACTAAATCCATCCTGCAGGAGAAACCTCTGTAAAGGTTTACGCAGAGTCTTTCAAGCTGTATCACTATTTGGGCTTATTATATTATTAACAAGTTGAGTGATATCATTTTCAATGCGAAACTGATAATTTATCTTATCGAGTTCATGAAACGAAGCAATGTAATGACCTGATTATTTTCTCGATTCAAAAAAAGAAGTGAGATGCAGAAATTAATCTTCTCCTCACTTCAGTCCTTATTCATATATTGATCTAGTTGATAGTTCTGTCCTTCTCTATGAAAGAATCCTACATGTTGAAGTATTTTTCTGCATTGAGATACGAGATTTCCTTCACCATGGTTCCGAGCAG
>DATIRH010000356.1:0-4526 GCA_035469845.1 Proteiniclasticum sp.
CACTCATCTTCAACACTTCACTTTCCTGATTTTCTTTCTTTTAGCAGTACTTCTTTCTTCCGGTCTCCCAAGAAGAAGTCAAGAAGATCTCCTTTTGAACGAACCAGATTGATAAATACATAGACCGCACCTGCGAAGAAGCCCAGAATCATCATGGCCAGAATCCAGAGGATCATCAGCAGTATATTCTTTTCTCTGAATGCAATCCATAGGCTAAAAAGTGTAAACCCTACATAAAGATCCACTAGAGATACCACGCCCCAAGGATTCTGAAGAAGCGTTCCTCCATCGGTAAAAAAGTCCCCTTGGGTAAATCCGAAAATCAGAACGGCACTCATGGCCAAAATGCCCATAAATGACAATATTTTTGCTGTTTTCATTTTTCATTCCTCCATTTAATAATTAACCACACTTTGTATTACTCTTATTATAGTCTATTCAGCGCATTCTCTATATTCATTTTAATTTCATCAACCATTTATCACATTACGTGATTTTACTTTCAGCACTATTGCTCTTAATCTTTCTTCATACCTGTGCTACTATGGTAGAAGCAATAAGGAGTGTACTATGAGAATCAATAAACTGCTCAGCAATTACGGATATTGCTCCAGAAAGACTGCCAACGTATGGATTCTGGAGAAAAGAATACATATCAATGGAATCCTTGCTTTTCCAGGTCAATGGGTGGAAGAGGTGGATCATATTCTACTGGATATGGAAAAACTGACAAAGAAGAAGCCCATCTACATCGCCTTTCATAAGCCACCAGGCATCATCTGCACCCGTGAAGAGACCGTGGCTGAGAACATCATCTCCTATCTTCATCTACCCTACTACATTTTCCCAGTAGGAAGACTCGATAAGGAATCTGAAGGACTGATACTTCTCACCAATGACGGCGACTGGGCCAATGAGATCCTCTCCTCAGAAAACATCCATGAGAAAGAGTATCTCGTTACAGTCGACAAAAACCTTACGAAGCAGTTTCTGGATCATCTTTCAGAAGGTGTAGATATCAATATCGGCATAACTAGACCTTGCACTGTGGAACAGGTATCAGAGGATACTTTCAAGATCATACTGACCCAAGGACTGAACAGGCAGATCAGGCGTATGTGCAGAGCTTCAGGCTATGAGGTCATACGACTGAAACGCCTGAGAATCCTTACTGTTACAGGTGCAGACTTGCCCCAGGGTGAATGGAGAGAGCTGAAAAAACACGAACTGGACTCACTAGCCCAGCTTCTTCGTGCGTAGTCCGCTTAAGAAAGAAGCGGATCCTAGGAAATATAAAGAGAATCAGAAGGATCCTTCGAAAGTTCTGTTAGAGAACTTCTGGAAGGATCCTTTTCGTCTGCATTTTTTAATTCAACTGTTTTATGCTCTCATGAGCTCTACAACGATTCTCGCTGTATTGTAAAGATCGATGATATGTAGATGTTCCTCTAATGTATGAGGTTTTCTTTCTCCTATCCCGAGGTTTATGGCAGCAACACCATTGGCGTTGAAAATATTCGTGTCGCTGCCACCGCCTGATGTGGTGGTTCTGGTCGGAATCTCAAGTTTTCTGCAGGCTTCTTCCACCGCTTTCACCGCGGGATGGTCTACAGGGATATTGAATGCACCATAAGCGTTTTCCACACTTACTTCCACTTTGCCACCAAACTTCTTTGCTGCATCCTCACAGCATTTCACCATATGATCACTCTGAACTTGAAGCTTCTCATTATCAAGGCTTCTTGCTTCCGCATGGAAGATCACTTCTTTTGCCACGATATTGGTAGCACCTCCACCGGAAATGTCACCGATATTTGCTGTGGTCTCTTCGTCTATCCTTAAAAGTCTCATGTTGCTTATGGCTTCAGCTACCATCTGAATGGCACTGATTCCAGCTTCAGGAGCAACCCCCGCATGAGCTGCCAGGCCAATGAACTTCACATCAATCTTATTCTGAGCTGGACCCTGGACGATGATATCTCCGGGGTCTCCGCCGCTATCCAGTACAAATCCGATTTTGGATACAATCTTACTGTAATCCAGATTCTTCGAACCGAAAAGTCCACCTTCTTCAAAGATGCTGAAAGCGATCTCCAGATCTCCATGAGGAAGATTTTCCTCTTTAATGACCTGAAGTGCTTCCATGATGGATGCTACGCCAGCTTTGTCATCTCCTCCTAAAATTGTGGTTCCATCGCTATAGATGGTCCCGTCGACGATCTTGGGCTTTATGCCTCTACTAGGAGACACTGTATCCATATGGGAACTGAATAGGATGGTTTCCTTCTTTGCATTCCCTTTTAGCCTGGCAATGAGATTTCCTGAATTACTGCCAGCCTTTTCTCCTGCATCATCCATTACCACCTCTAGTCCAAGCTCCTCCAGTTCTTTCTTCAGAATCAGTGCAAACTCTCTTTCCTCCTTGGTGGGGCTGTCAATCTGCACGTATCGCATAAAACGCTCTACCAGTCTTTCTTTATTAATCAATATGATCGCTCCTTTAATCCCTATTTTAAAATGTCATTACCTCATGCTACCATGAGCATGTAAAGTTACTGTAAAAAAATAAGGCTGCAAAACAGCCTTATTTAATGTATTTAAATGTGGATAAATGCTCCAGGTCCCAGTGGTAGATTCAGAACATACCAGATGATCATCATTACAATCCAACCTGCTAGGAACACAAGGGTGTAAGGTACCATGGTGGAAATGATTGTTCCGATACCGCTGTCCTTGTCGTACTTCTTCGCAAATACCACGATCATGGCAAAGTAGCTCATGAGTGGTGAGATGATATTTGTAGTGGAGTCACCTATTCTGTATGCAGCCTGTGTCAACTCTGGTGAAAGTCCAAGTCTCATCATCATCGGAACGAAGATTGGTGCCATGATGGCCCACTTCGCAGATGCTGAACCCATAAACAGGTTGAGGAATGCTGAAACAAAGATGAATCCAATGATCAGAGGAAGTCCTGTGAATCCGATTCCTTCAAGGAACTCAGCACCCTTGACGGATAGAATCGTTCCAAGATTGGACTTACCGAAGTAAGATACAAACTGTGCTGCAAAGAATGCCAGCACAAGATATCCACCCATGCTCTTCATGGCGTCAGTCATGGAATCAACAAGATCATTCGAGTTCTTGATCTTGCCTACAGTTTTACCATAAACATATCCAGGAATCATGAAGACCAGAAGGATCATAAAGATCAGACCCTTGCTCAGGAATTCAGTAATGGTCAGATCGCCTGCTGCATCAACTGATTTCAGAAGAGCATTTTCAGGCACTGTAAGTACCAGCATGATCACTGCAAAAATAAGCAGTGCTATACCCGCATTTCTAAGACCTTTGTTTTCAATTTCAGTGATCTTTTCTTTACTTGGCATGAAATCTCCATGATAAGTACCCAGATTCTTTTCAACAATCTTCTCAGTAACCAATGTACCCAGGATTGTCAGAAGGAATGTGGAAGCAACCATAAAGAAATAGTTTGCTGTAGGAAGTACTTCGTGAGTGGAACCTGCAGCTGCCAGTGCAGCATTTGTGATACCACCAAGTAGTGGATCCAGCGTACCGATAAGAAGGTTAGCTGAGAACCCGGCAGATACTCCAGCAAATGCTGCAGCAAGACCTGCGATAGGATGTCTTCCAGCGCCTGCGAACATAATCGCACCCAGTGGAATTACAACAACATACCCTGCATCAGATGCAACGTTGGACATGATACCTGCAAATACAACTACTGCTGTAAGTAGGCTTGCAGGAACATTTGTAAGAAGCTTCTTCAGTGCTGTATTGATCAGCCCTGACCACTCCGCAACACCTACACCAAGCATTGCTACAAGAACTGTTCCCAGTGGAGCAAATCCTGTGAAGTTTGTGGTTGCACTATTGAAAATGTAACGAAGTCCCGCTGCTGAAAGCAGATTCTCCGCGGTGATGGTTACTTCTTCGCCAAGTCTTGCATCAAAGTAAGTTACCTGTGTACCGATCAGGAATACAATATAAGAAATGATTACTACAGCAACACTTAGAATAACAAATATAATTGCTGGATGCGGCAGAGCGTTTCCTACAACTTCAATGGTTTTAAGGGCGCCTCTTCTTTCTTTTTTGTTCGGATTATTGTTAGCCATTAATTTACCTCCATTAGTTTTTTTGATATTAGTTTTTTTGACATTCGTAATTATAACAACATGTAAACCTTTAATCAATTGAATCAGACAATGTATACAAGATTCATAAATAATTTTCATAATAAATTTGAATTTCATACACATATGCTTTAATCTTTCTCGATTTATTGAAGATAAAAATATTGACATAACCCATTTGTTGATAATCGTTAAATGTTTTACATTGTTGGTGTCCAATAGTTTAATTGCACTAAATATTCTGGCTCGTTATAGAATACGAATAATCCTCCAAACACATTAAAAAAAACAGATTTTTCCATAAAAAAGATGCGTATACAATTTTGCATACACATCTTAAGATCCTGATTTCTTTCATTACTTGCTTTCTTT
>DATIRH010000357.1:0-2169 GCA_035469845.1 Proteiniclasticum sp.
TTATTCAATGGACGAGGAATTGATCGCTAAAGTCATTGATGACGCAATTTCCGAAGCAAAGACAAAGGGGATTAAAGGAAAAGAAACTACACCATTTCTTCTTGCAAAGATCAAAGAAATCACTGGTGGAGATTCATTAGAATCCAACATACAGCTTGTTTACAATAATGCTAAAGTTGCAGCATTGGTTGCAGTGGAATATATGAGATTATAATTATGATTTAATCCTCGTTTAATCTTCATCTTATAGAATGACATCATAAACGATAAAAGATTTGATTGGAGAAGATGAAATAATGGGTGGACAGAGCTTTATAGGGGCATTAATTACAATGTTCGTTATCTTTCTTGTAATTAGTTTTGCCATAACACTACTACCCTACATTCTTATAGGGATTTTAATTTTGTATGTCTATAGAAAATTGATAAGACCTCTATTCGCAGCGAATAATCAAAGAGAGAATATCAAAGAGAAAAACTATTATAAAACGAATGTAGAAAAAGAAGAAGATCAGCCAGTTGTCAATCAGGTGAAGAGTGTACATGATGATGTATTCTTCAGACAGGAACATAAAGTGGTTGATGTGGATTACGATGAAGATAAAAAATAGAATGAATTAAAAAGAAAGAGATTGAGACCATGTTTCAGTCTCTTTTTTTGGTGAAGACTTATTTCTAAATTAGGTGGAAACATGATAAGATAGATAAGGAATAATTTATGGAGGTTTCTTATGTACGATTATATCAAGGGCAGATACAAAGGCATTTTCAAAGATTACGTATCCATTGAAAATGGAGGGATTGGTTATAAGGTGTACACATCAGGAAATTCCATGGCTATGATGCCAGGAATAGATGAAGAAACTACGCTTTATCTTACTCAGATTGTAAGGGAAGATTTTATAGGTCTATATGGGTTTACATCAAGAGACGAACTGGAATTGTTTTCCATTCTTATTACAATCAACGGGGTAGGAGCAAAAGCGGCGTTATCCCTCCTGTCAGCAAGCTCACCGGGCAACCTGAAGTTTGCCATTGTCAACGAGAATGAATCTCTTCTTTTGAAAGCACCAGGAATCGGCAAAAAGATTGCACAGAGACTGATGCTGGAGTTGAAGGGGAAACTGAAGATAGAAGACTTTTCTGGAATGGATGAAACGACAAAGAAGAAAGCGATGTCAGACAATATATCCAATGAAGCTTTGGCGGCTCTTATGACGCTAGGTTATACAGAAAGAGAAGCGAAGACTGCACTAAAGCATGTTGAAGAGGATCAGAGTATTGAAAGCATCATCAAGGATGCACTGAAATATCTGATGAATTAGGTGAGAAAATGGATGAAAGAATAACAACTTCTGAATTTATGGAAGAAGATGTACAAAGCGAATATTCTCTTAGACCCCTGAAATTAAGTGAATATATCGGACAGGACAAGGTAAAGGAAAATTTAAAGATTTTTATAGAAGCTGCAAAGATTCGTGAAGAGGCTTTAGACCATGTCATATTACACGGTCCTCCAGGACTGGGTAAAACGACTTTAGCCAATATCATTGCCAGGGAGATGGGAGGGACACTGAAGATCACTTCAGGACCAGCCATTGAACGGGCAGGGGATCTGGCGTCCATTCTAACAACGATGAATGACAATGATGTTTTATTCATTGATGAGATTCATCGTCTATCAAGAACAGTAGAAGAGATTCTTTATCCTGCAATGGAGGATTACTCTCTTGATATTGTCATTGGGAAAGGAACTCAGGCTAAATCAATCAGACTTGATCTGAGCCATTTCACACTTATCGGTGCTACTACAAGAATTGGCCTCCTGACATCTCCTTTGAGAGATCGTTTCGGGGTCCAGCTTTCCATGGAGTATTACACCTATGAAGAACTGGAAGAAATCATTACAAGGAGTGCGAAAATCCTTGACTTTGATATCAGTGATGAAGCTGCACTATGCATTGCAAGAAGAAGTAGAGGCACACCTAGAATCGCCAACAGGCTTCTCAAGAGAGTCAGAGATTTTTCTCAAGTCAAGGGTGAATCAGTCATTGATGAAAAAACAGCTCTCTCCGCACTGAAATCTCTCGATGTCGACGACGAAGGGTTTGATCGAATCGACCAGAAGATTCTTGAGGCGATCGTCCATAATTTCAATGGAGGACCAGT
>DATIRH010000358.1:0-2825 GCA_035469845.1 Proteiniclasticum sp.
GATAGATCTGCCCAAGTTCCTCATCCCTTGTTCCAAGAAACATGAAAACGCCTGGTATTTCTTCCTGATAAAACGAAAAGTCTTCCGCAAGCATCAGAGGCTTGATCATTTCAACCTCATCCTTGTTCATGACACTGAAAACCTCTTCCACAAGAACTGGATCGTTTCTTACCTCAGGATAAAAGTCCCTGATGTCGAGGCTTATGGATACCTTGTTCATGAGCCCGATTCCCTCAACGGTTCTCTTCAGTGATCTTCTGATCTCCTGATAAGTTTCCTTATCAAAAGCTCTGATGGTCCCTTCAATACTCGCAGAACCTGCCACAATATTTCTGGCTGTTCCTCCATGAAGGGTACCTGCATTGATCACAGCTGGTGACAGCGGATCGAGATTTCTCGAGAGAATAGTCTGGATGCCAAGAATCACCTGAGCGGAGGCGATAAGGGCATCATGTCCTAGATGAGGCTGGCCTGCATGACTGCTTTCTCCTTGGATGTCGATATCAAATTCTCCATTTCTGGCCATAAAAGGTCCACTGCACAATCCGAGCTTTCCCTTTGAAAGACCCGGGTAAAGGTGAAAGCCGTAGATTCTCTTCACATTCAGCTTCTGAAGGATTCCTTCTTCCATGATGACCTTTGCTCCTCCTGGCCCCTCTTCAGCAGGCTGAAAAACAAGGACAATGGTTTTATCAGGCGTATCGATACTTCTGATATACTGTGCGAACCCGAGAAGAAGGGCCATATGTCCGTCATGGCCACAGGCATGCATGGTTCCTTCATGAATGGAGCTGAATTCCCGCTCGGTCTTTTCTGACACCCTCAGTCCGTCCATATCCGCACGAAAGGCAGCAGCCTCTGAAGTTTTTCCAGGAAGCACGGCAATCCAGCCTGTTTCTGCTGTGGAGACAGGCTCATAGCCATAGGATATGAGCTTGTCCCTGATATACCTGGACGTTTCAGGCAGATCAAAAGAAAGCTCCGGTATACGGTGCAGATCTCTTCTTATTGTTTTCACTTCTTCAAACAGCATCTCAATATCCATAGTTCACTCCCTAAATACCACTGAGCACATCATCCATAGTCTCAGTGAAAAGATTGATTTCTTCCTTGCTCACAATCAGTGCAGGAAGAAGCCTGATCACTTCATTTCCTGTCACATTGAGAAGCAGCTGATGTTCCAGTGCAGTCTGTTTTATTCTTTCCGCATGATGCCCAGTAACCAGGCCCAGCATAAGTCCTTTCCCCCTGATTTCACTTATGACAAGCGGATACTTATCCCTAAGTAACTCCAGTTTTTCGCGAAGGTATCTGCTTTTATTCAGTATTTCGCTTCTGAATTCATCTTCAAGAATCACAGAAAGTAGCGCATCCCCTGCGGCACAGGCCACCGGATTCCCTCCGAAAGTGGAGCCATGATCCCCTGGGACAAGCACATCCTCCACCCTTTCATGAACAAGCATGGCACCGATGGGCAGTCCTCCGCCAAGCCCCTTTGCAAGGGTCATGGCATCCGGTGTCAAGCAGTAGTATTCATATGCAAAGAGTTTTCCAGTCCTCATAAGTCCAGTCTGAACCTCATCCACCAGAATCAGCGCATCATGTTTTTTCGCTTCTTCTCTGATTGCGAAAATGAATTCTTCGGACACTTCCATAAGTCCGCCTTCACCCTGAATGATTTCAAAGATGATCCCACAGGTGTTTTCATCCACAGCACTTCGTAAAGCATCCACATCATTGATGGGTACATGAACTGTTTCCTGAAAACTTCTTCCGAACTGGGCTTTGTATTTGTCATTTCCCGTGACGCTCATACTGCCCATGGTTCTTCCATGGAACCCTCTCTCCACGGATACAAACCTGGTTTTTTCCTCATGGAATCTCTGTCCATGTTTAAGAGCCAGCTTCAGCATGGCCTCGTTGGCTTCGGCTCCTGAGTTGGCAAAATAGACTTTACTGGCAAAGCTGTTTTTTACAAGCTTTTTTGCCAAAGAAATCTGAGAAGGCACAGCAAAATAATTCGAGAGATGCATGAAGGAATTCATCTGCTCCTTTATGGCATTCATGATGGCTGGATGCTTGTGCCCCAGTGTATTCACAGCAATGCCCGAATAGAAGTCCAGATATTTCCGTCCTTCACTGTCATAAAGATACATGCCTTCCGCATCTGTGATCTCCAGAGGAATTCGATTGTAAAGATTCAGTACATAGCTTTTGTCTTCCCCAAGTAAAGTCATCAGATCACCTCAAATCATCCAGAAGTTTAGTCTTTTCTCTGGTTTTATCATCCTTGTACTTGATCACCTTTGCAGGAGACCCTGCAACCACAGCTTCTTCAGGCACATCCTGCGTGACGATGGCGCCAGCCGCAACCACTGCATTCTTGCCGACTCTGACGCCTTCAAGGATCACCGCATTGGCTCCTATAAGGACCCCATCTTCTATGATCACCGGCGTTTTCGATGGTGGCTCAAGAACCCCCGCCACCACGGCACCTGCGCCGATATGACAGTTCTTTCCTATGGTGCCTCGTGCACCGACCACAGCATTCATATCCACCATGGTGCCTTCTCCGATGACGGAACCGATGTTGATGACGGCACCCATCATGATCACAGCGCCTTTGCCGATGGAAACATGTTCTCTGATAAATGCACCTGGTTCAATCCTGGCATCTATTTTTGTCAGGTCAAGTAGAGGGATTGCAGAATTTCTTCTGTCATTTTCAAGTACCAGGTCCGTAATCAGTTCACTGTTAAGATCGATGAACTTTTCCACTTCTTTGGCTTCTCCAAAAAGAATTCGACTGTTTCCTTCTCCGAAAA
>DATIRH010000359.1:0-5036 GCA_035469845.1 Proteiniclasticum sp.
GAGGCGCTGATGATGCTCATGAGCGAAGTGGAGGACTCCAATATCGTGAGTCGTGGTGGTATGGAATCACTAAAATACTTAAGAAGAAGTGCAAAGAATTTCATGAACGCAGGGGGGATGGATAATCCTCATGCCCTGGAAGAGCTGAAAAGAATGAACCAGGATTTTGTGGAGAGAAACTTGTCTCCTGGAGGATCAGCAGATCTATTATCTCTGGCGATTTTCCTTGGGAAAATGGAAAATATATTATAAAGAAAGAGCAGTATCTGATTTCAGTTACTGCTCTTTTGTGCCTGAAAATTTCTATAGACAATAAAAGCTCTCTCGTTTGTACGAGAGAGCTTATTACTATAAATCCATTTAAATATTAACCGAAGAAGTTCAGAAGAACTCCGGCTGCGATAGCAGAACCGATGACTCCGGCTACGTTTGGTCCCATGGCATGCATGAGCAGGAAGTTTGAAGGATCTTCTTCCTGTCCTACTTTCTGCACCACTCTAGCGGCCATAGGTACTGCAGATACTCCTGCAGCTCCGATCATTGGATTGATCTGACCCTTTGTGACTTTACACATGAGTTTACCGAAGAGCACTCCGGATGCGGTACCGATGGAGAAAGCTACAAGTCCAAGGGCGATGATGCCCAGGGTTTTCGGGTTAAGAAGCGTTTCCGCATCTGCCTTTGCACCGACTGTAAGTCCAATGAGGATCGTTACAGTGTACATGATGGCATTCTTACTGACTTCAACCAGATTCGGAACAACGCCTATTTCCTTGATCAGGTTACCGAACATCAGCATTCCGACAAGAGGTGAAGCGCTTGGTACAAGCAGAATCACGACGATGGTCACGATGATGGGGAAGAGAATCTTTTCAAGTCTCGAAACAGGTCTTAACTGCTTCATCTTGATCTGTCTTTCTTCCTTTGTGGTCAAAAGTCTTATGATAGGAGGCTGGATCACTGGTACCAATGCCATATAGGAATAGGCTGCCAGTGCGATGGGTCCCAGCATATGGTCAGCCAGCTGGCTGGTGAGATAGATTGCTGTAGGTCCGTCTGCACCACCGATGATTCCGATGGATGCCGCTTCAAGAGCAGTGTATCCTAGAAGGATCGCTCCTAGGAAGGCAAAGAAGATACCCATCTGAGCGGCTGCTCCGAGGAGCAGGCTCTTCGGATTCGCAATGAGCGGTCCAAAGTCTGTGGATGCTCCGACGCCAAGGAAGATCAGTGATGGATAGATGCCATACTCGATACCCATGTAGAGAAGTCTCAAGAGACCGCCCTCTTCCATGAGTCCATTGCCTGGCAGGTTTACAAGAAGCATACCAAAGGCAATAGGAACGAGAAGGTAAGGTTCGTATTTCTTGTAGATCCCCAGGTAGAGGAAAAACAGAGAAATTCCGATCATGAGAAGTGCCTGGCCATCTAGCTGCGCTATGCCGCTAGTGGCGAAAAATTCATTCAGTATTTCTAACATTTATGCCACCTACTTCGTGCTGATTGTCATAAGAAGATCACCACTGTCGACAACCTGTCCATCTTTTGCCTGAACACTGGACACGGTTCCGTCAAATGGAGATACGATTTCATTTTCAAGCTTCATTGCTTCAAGAATTGCCAGAATCTGGCCTCTCTTGACAGCTTGTCCGGGAGCTACTTTTATGGACATGATTGTTCCTTGGATAGGTGCTTCGATTTTTTCGTCAGAAGACTGTGGAGCTGCAGCAGCAGGTGCTGGTGCGCTTACAGGTGCTGATATGGACGCAGTCTCATTGGCACCCGCTTCCTCCACTTCTACCATATATACTTTTCCGTTTACTTTAATCTTGTATGTTTTCATTTTAAAATCTCCTTACCCTATTCTCTTTATGGATTTGATTTTGACATTACCCTGATACTCTTCTTTGGCCAGTGCAGATGCAGTAAGCATCGCCACCATTCTTTCTTCTTCATCGTTGTCCTGTTGAAAAGGAGCTGCTGCCGGAGCAGAAACAGCCACTTTATTTTTCCCGTTAAGATCCTTTGGCAGGAATTTAAAGGAGTAAATAATCATCTGCAGGAGTACAAGGATGATAAAAACCACGAGCATCGCAAAGATGGACATGACTATTCCATCTGAAAACTGGAAATTATTGATATCCATGTTGTCTTTCCTACCTTTCTATAATCATTTCAAATTCTATGATTTCATTATTGGTTTCTTTCTTTGGGGTAGAAGGTGCCTTAACTGTTTCATTGGAATCTGCCTTTGGCTTTAAAATAGCCTGCTGCGGATTCATGATATAGGACAGCACTTCTTCGTCCTTGGCTTCACGGCCAAGTTTTTCTTCCATCTCTATCTTCGCTTCATCGAACACCGGAGACATAGAAGAAACTTCTCTAGGCGGTTCCACCTTTTCGTCGCCAAGGATCTTCATTCTGATTTCATCGTCAATAGGTGCAGGAGACTTTCCGTAACCGCCCCTCAAATAGGTTTTGATCTCATTCGGTATCATCTTGTAACGTTCACCACTGATGACGTTCATTACCGCCTGCGTACCTACCATCTGTGAAAGTGGTGTGACTAGAGGCGGATAACCCATGTCTTTTCTCACCTTCGGGATCTCCTTCAGCACTTCTGTTAGTCTGTTGAACATCTTCTGATCCTGAAGCTGGCTCATGAGATTGGAAAGCATTCCGCCAGGTACTTCATACTTAAGGATCTTCGGATTGATCACAAGAGCTCTCGCTTTGTACTGGTCACTGTCGATGTACTTCTGTGCGATCGTGTCTGCCAGTTCGTAGGCATCATCCAGCGCTTCCGCATCGTAGACCACTTCTCTGCCGATATTCTTCGCGGTGGCGATGATGGTTTCAGCAGCGATATGGCTTGTGCCACCTGAGAAAGGAGAGATCACTGTATCTACGATATCAGCGCCCGCTTCCATGGCTCTGAGCATAACAAGATGAGTGAGTCCTGCAGTGGTGTGGCTATGCACATTGATCGGAAGATCCGTTACAGCCTTCAGCGCTTTCACCAGACTGTATGCGGCTTCAGGAACCATGATTCCTGCCATGTCCTTGATGCAGATGGAATCTGCACCCATTTCGGCCATCTGTTTCACAAGATTCACGAAGTATTCCTCTGTATGCACTGGGCTTACAGTATAGCTGATGGCGCACTGACAGTGACCACCGTGCTTCTTGATGAATTTCACGGAATTCTCGATATTGTTCATGTCATTCAAGGCATCGAAGACTCGGATGATGTCTATGCCGTTTTCCAGCGTCAGTTTGATGAATCTTTCTAAAGTATCATTGTCGTAGTGTCTGTAGCCTACGAGGTTCTGACCTCTTAGGAGCATGGACAGCTTCGTGTTTTTCGCCGCTTTCCTGATTTCTCTCAGGATTTCCCACGGACTTTCATTAAGGAATCTCAGTGCTGAATCAAATGTAGCACCACCCCATACCTCCAGGGCATTGTAACCAACTTTATCCAGGGCGGTTACGAGCTTGATGATGTCTTCTTTTTCCATTCTTGTAGCAAGAAGACTCTGGTTACCATCTCGGACGGTCAAGTCGTTGAGTAGGACTCTTGTCATTTCATTTCCTCCTATTTTGCAGGTTTAGAATTAGGAATAGTTATTTTATAATTATAATAATTACTTTTCAATATATCACCTTATTATAAGGACACATATGAGCAAACAATACAATTATAAACGATTACTTGACAGGGAACAACCTTGGTATCTTGAAAAAACAACTAAAGTACATAATAAAGTAAGTTAAATTAATGAAGTGCACGACTGTCTATGAGTCGTGCACTTCAAGGGATCTAGATAATAAAATTGAAATGGATGATCTAACCTTTATTCTTACATCAAGAAGGAGAAAGCAAAGCTTCCTAGAATCAGGATGATAGCACCACCAAGACGGCTGGAAAGCTGAGCATATGCAATCAGTTCCATTCTGTCAGCAGCTCCAAGCACCGCTAGGTCTCCTGAACCACCTCTGTTGGCCATACATAGACCTGCTGTTATAGCAGCATCGATTGGATAGAATCCAACAAGGTATCCTACAAAACCGGATCCGATGACTGCACCGATAACGATGAACAGTGCGATGATCGCATTTTGAGGAGTCAGCGCCGCAACAAATTCTCCAAGGTCCATATCTGCACCGACACCAACCATGATAAGAATGGTGAGGTTCGTAGTCGTAAAGGACTGAAGCTTCTTGGCACCCATTCTAATGCTCTTAGGTACAACACCGGTAGCAGCTAAAATGACTACAAATAGAATCATATAAGCCAGGTGATGGATTGGTGCACCGAAGATTTCAGGAAGAATGTTTTTAGACATAAGTCTTCCGAATGTGTAGGCTGCAACTGTAAGGAATAAACCTGCACCGATGTCACCCATGGACACCTTATAGCTCTCGTCATCACTGACGTTAAATGTTGAATTTCTAAGGAGTGTTTTTTTGTCTCCTGTCCAGCTTGGTTTCTTTTCGCCAAGTGAATTCAGAAGTGCTCCAGCTATGATGGCGAAGATATTCGCGATGGTCAGGATAACGATGGCAAATGCGTAGTAGGAGTCACTGCTTCCACCAGTTACATCAGCATAAATCTGTGAAAGTGGAATTGCGCCTGCACCATTACCACCACCCATAACAGGTAATACATACTGGAGCATGATCATTGCAGGATTGACACCGAAAAGAAGTCCTGCAAGACTACCAAGGATTCCTGCACCGACCACACCACCAAGTATTGCTGGAACATAACCTGCAAAGCTCTTAAGTAGGATGTCTCTATCCAGTGACAGAACGGATCCTGTAATCAGAACAATAATGAAGAAAGTCAGGAAATCAGTATCTCCCATGAAGACTTCTAGTGATTCAACATATTGTGCTGGAATCACATTGTAGTATACAAGTATTGCGGTTCCTAAGAAAGTAAGAACGAGTCCACCACCAACATACTTGTTCCAGATTGGAATCCGTTTTCCGATTTCATTTAAGGGAATCGCGATGGCCAGCATTAGTGCCAG
>DATIRH010000360.1:0-2644 GCA_035469845.1 Proteiniclasticum sp.
GTGCTGTACGACATCAAGACCTTCAAGACCAATATTCAGCACGAAGATGTAGATAATATGCTCGTCTTTCGGAAGGAGGAAATCTAATGCTGGCTTATCCATTTATGCAGAATGCCCTTATGGCAGGTGCAATGATCGCAATCCTCTGCCCCATCATCGGAATCTTCCTGGTTCTTAGAAGATATTCCATGATGGGTGATACTTTAGCCCATTCATCTTTGGCCGGTATTGCCATTGGTATCGTCATCGGTATCAGCCCTACCATAGCCTCTGTTATCTTTACAACCCTTGCCGCTCTCCTGGTGGAATTTCTAAGAGACCGTTTCAAGCGTTATGCTGAGATTCTCATGTCCGTGGTGATGACCTTATCCGTTGGTATCGCCATCATTCTGGTCTCCAGCGGTCAGGCGAACACCAACATCAATCAGTATCTTTTCGGAAGCATCTTAACTGTCACAAGGCAGGATCTTCTCTTGGTACTGGGCGTTACGATCATCACAGCCATCGCTATCATCTATTACTATGATGAGCTGATCTATACCACTTTTGATGAAGACGGTGCACACATCATCAACATCAAAGTGAAGAAAATCAACTATATTTTCGCACTGCTCATGGGGCTCGCCATATCAGTGTCCATAAGAATCACTGGTGTTCTTGTTATTTCATCTCTCATCGTATTACCAGTGGCTTCTGCAATGCAGTTCAGAAAAGGATTCAAAAAGACACTCTTCATCAGTATTCTGATCGGGCTTATAGACATCATGCTGGGTCTCATTTTCTCTTATCTCCTGGACAGCGCTCCTGGAGGAACCATTGCCATCATGAGTGTCATCACCATGCTGGGTTCCCTGTTTATGAATCCTACAAGAAATTAGAGATTCAGCCTATAAATGACAATCCCACCTGCCATGAAGCAGGTGGGATAAAAAACTATAAGGTTCATAAGGTTTTTATGGCTTATTATTATTTGTTATGGAAATGATGAATCACCTGATACTCAGGAAGTTTTCCTGTAAGAGGTCTGAAATACTTCATCGCCTCTTCAGTGATATTCATTCCATCTTCTGTGACCATGTCAAGAGGCATGTATTTTACATGATTGGCAATATTCGCCGCATCGGTGGAAGTATATTCCACTTCATAGGGTTCATCGGATTTCCTGACAAGAATGGACACTTTACCGGTTTCTCCATCCTTGGCCAGAAGAAGTGCTCTTTCACCTAAATGGAAGGCTTCTTCCAGGTCCACTTCTGAAGCCAGATGAAATGCGGATCTCTGAAGAGTGGAGAGTTCTAGGACCTTCACCCTGCTTGTGAGTCCGCTGGAAACGATGATGTTTTTAAGTGCATTTCCCGCTCCTCCAAGCTGTGCATGACCAAAGGTATCATGGGCATGGGCTTTCGTAGCCGCAAGGAAGGAACCGTCTTTCAGTCTTACCCCTTCAGAAGCTACGATGTAGACATGATTTTTCTCCTTGTAGATTTCTTCCACACGCTGAAGGAACTTCTCCTCGTTAAAAGGAACCTCCGGCAGAAGAATGATGTCTGCACATCTTTTCCCATTATAGGATGCGAGAGCTCCTGAAGCTGCAAGCCATCCTGCATCTCTACCCATGGTTTCTGTGATAAAGACCCCGTTGTTGGTATAGACAAGGGAGTCCAGATAGCTTTCCAGAACACTGGTCGCAATATAGCGCGCAGCAGAGCCGAACCCCGGTGCATGGTCGATGACCTGAAGATCGTTGTCAACGGTCTTTGGTATGCCGATGAAATTCATATCGATGTTCTTGTCCTTTGCATAAGCAGCCAGTTTTCTCACTGTGTCCTGGGAATCATTTCCCCCCGCATAGAAGAAAGCATTGATTTCATATTTTTCGAAGATTTCAAAGAGCTTTTTATACTCCTCTTTGCTGTCTTCATAGTTTTTCAGCTTGTATCTGCACGAACCAAGAGCTGCGGAAGGTGTATGCTTTATTCTTTGGATTTCTTCTGCACTGAGCTGATTAAGATCAAAGAAGTCTTCCTTCAGGATTCCTTCGATACCATTGATTCCAGCATAGACGGTGTCAAAATATCTGATTTCATTATTCTTGGATAACAGACCCATCACCGATGAATTGATGACAGACGTTGGACCACCGGATTGAGCAATAACGCAATTTTTCATTTGGATACCTCTTTCGTTACATATTTCAAATTAATTTTAGCATAGAAATGGGATGAAATGAACTTCATTGAGGAACCTTTACAACGGAAAAGTCAAAAACGCCCATTTGATAAATCATATCGGTCGTACTATACTGAGCTACTGCAAATTCTGCATACAAGGAGAGATTTTAATGAATACTACCCAGATCCTCAAAAAACATAATATCAAAGTCACAAAACCACGTGTGGCTATTTATGAGATTCTGGATAATGAGTTTCAAGGAGTTGAAGCGGATACTATCTATAATAAATGTCTGGATGAGCACATTTCACTGAATCTCAGTACGGTTTATCGTACGCTGGAGCTATTCGAAGAGAAACATCTCATCGAAAAATATGATTTAGGGGAAAAGAAATATAATTTCAGTCTGATCAGGCATGGTCATCACCATATTGTAGAATGTGACTCCTGTCATAAAGTCATTAATCTGGAC
>DATIRH010000361.1:0-4457 GCA_035469845.1 Proteiniclasticum sp.
TATCATGGCTCTGACAGACCACGATACAGTCAAAGGTCATTTCGAAATGATGCCGCTGATCAAAGAATCTGACTTTCAGTACATCCCTGGAATCGAACTGACCACCAGCCGAAACGGCGAAAGTATCCATATTCTGGGTTATTGGAATAATGACGGCTATAAAAACCAGGCGTTTCTGGACAAACTACAGGAACTTCATAACGCCCGTAACGAGAGAATCAGAAATTTCATTATAAATCTGAAGCATCATTTTGATCTGGACATCGACTATGATGAACTCAGAGAATCAAATCATGGTGTGCTTACAAGAGCAAACCTCGCTCATTCAGTGCATGCAGAAGTGCCTGATTTGACCTACAATGAGGCCTTCATGAAATATCTTGATAAAAAAAGTCCGGCTTATATCCCCAACATAAAGCTCTCCGTGGAAGAAGGTATAGCGCTTCTTAAAAAACATGGTGCGGTGGTGGTACTGGCTCACCCGATCATCTATACCAAGAATACACTAGAGGATCTTCTATCCTATGATTTTGATGGACTGGAGTGTTTCTACTTCTTAAATGATGCAGAACTAACCCGAAAATCTCTACTGATGGCGAAAGAAAGAAATCTTCTTGTCACGGTAGGATCAGACTTCCATGGTATCGTCGGTGATATCAAACATGGTTATCTTGGATCCATGGAGTACGACAAAACAACACTTGAACCATTCCTGAAACTATTTCAAAAATAAGTGGAGCGTAGAGAAATGATGCTAAGTAATCATTTCTCTTCGCTCTTTCCAATTTCTCTTCATTTTTTTGATTGAAAATGAATTCCGGATGTATATCATCTGAACAACCTTCAAATGAGTTTACATAACGTATCATAAGTATCTATATAAGCAGTTTCACATCAAAAAGGAACCGGAAATCTTAAAGATCTTCGGTTCCTTTTCTATTTCACTGATTATAGTCTACCTTTTAAAGGTTTATAGCATACTTGCTGCTTCTTTATCCAGCACCACAGTCACATCAGGATGAAGCTTAAGAAGTGTTGCCGGAATCATTGTTGTGATCACATCATCCGTAAGACTCTTCACAGCCCAGGCCTTGTTTTCTCCAGAAGCGATGAGAATGATCTTCTTTGCCTTCATGATTGGTCCTACACCCATAGTTACCGCTTTGGTAGGCACATCTTTTTCTGATTCGAAGAATCTCGCATTTGCCTTGATGGTTTCCTCGGTCAGTTCTGCCACATGGGTATCCATCTTCAGCGCATCAGAAGGTTCGTTGAACCCGATGTGCCCGTTGGGTCCTATGCCCAGAACCTGAACATCGATTCCACCCATGGATTCAATGAGTTTGTCATACTTTTCAGCACCTATGGCCAGGTCATCCACAGTTCCATCTGGAACGAATGTATTCTTCTTGTCTATGTTTACATGATCAAAGAGATTGGTATTCATAAAATACCGATAGCTCTGCTCATGGCTTCCCTCAAGACCTACATATTCATCC
This sequence comes from Proteiniclasticum sp., assembly GCA_035469845.1. Classification (GTDB taxonomy): domain Bacteria; phylum Bacillota; class Clostridia; order Clostridiales; family Clostridiaceae; genus Proteiniclasticum. The sequence goes on from DATIRH010000361.1 coordinate 1,500, forward strand.
AGATTGATGCTCTTCGCTTTGGAAAAATCGAGTTTTCCATCTTTATGGAGCTTTATAAGTTCCTTATACATTCCAACAGGACTGGATCCTGTCGCAAGTCCGAGAACTGCGTCTTCTTTTTCTCTGACAACTTCTGCCAGAAGTTCTGCCGTGTAAACGCTGACCTCATCATAAGTATCAAACACTTTAAAATTCATTACATTACCTCACTTCATGTTATTGTTTTATCTTCTCTTCCATTCTAACATGTTCCTGAGATAAAGTTAACGCAATTAATCCTGATGAATATGATTGTACGCTTTAAGCACAAGATCAGTGAGTTCTGAATCAAGTGGAAGCTCAGCATACTTCAATAGGGTTTCCTTGAGTCCATGCTCCTTTATATATGCATTAAGCGTAACGCTTTCAGGGTCATTCTCATTCTTTGAACTGGCCAGAGCTGCAATTGCCCTTGCAAGATTCTCAGGTTTTTTTCCAAGTTTGAGCACACCGAGCGCCGGGGCAACAAATCTGTCATTCCTTGACATCTTTCTGATCGGAGATCTTGCCACTCTGACGAGTTCATCTGATATATTCGGATTCTTGAACCGATTGATGATTTTATCAACATAAGCCTGATGCTCATTCTCATCAAAACCGTAGGTTTTTGTGAGATAGAATGAGGTTTCAGATAATACGCCTCTGACCATTTTCTCCACATGTGCATCGCTGATGGCTTCGAGTACGGTCTTATATCCATTTTTCAGTCCGAAATAGGCAGTTGCTCCATGGCCGGTGTTCACCGTAAAGAGTTTTCTTTCAATATAAGGTGTAAGATCTTCCACATAATGGACTCCTTCAATATCAAGAAGATCTCCCTTCACTGCTCCCTTTTCAACCACCCATTCAAAGAATGGTTCCACTTGAACGTCCAGCATATTCTCATTGCTCTGAAGCGGAACAATTCTGTCCACTGCAGAATTCGGGAATCCGATGTACTGATCCGCCTTTACTTTCTCACTATCTGACAGCTCCTCATAGAGCGCTTCCTTCAAAATGGCTGTGGCCCCCACAGCATTCTCGCAGGCGATGATGCTGAAAGGTTTAATTTCATCTCTTGCCAGTCTTTCTTTAACACCCGATACAATACTTTTCGCAATCAGCGGAACAATATTCGGTCCCACAGCTGTGGTGATGATGTCAGCAGTAATCACTGCATCCTTCAGTTTGGCATGTTCAGTCTTGCTGTTGATCCCATCAACGCCATCCACATGGAATGTTTCGCCCTTCTCATCCGCAAGGATTACCGTGTATTCTCCTTTTGCCTTGATCTCCTCAATCAGCTCATCTGCCACATCCGCAAATGTAACGTCAAAACCGTTCTTCTTCAGAACGAGTCCGATGAACCCTCTGCCGATGTTACCAGCACCAAAATGTAGTGCATTCATTTAAATTCCTCCTAACAGATCCATGATTTCTTCTTTTGTTTCAGCCTTTACCAGTTTTTCCACATTGTCCATATCAGAACAGAACACAGCGATGTTGGCCAGAATCTCAAGATGGGTGTTGTTCTTTCCTGCAATACCGAAAATAACCCTTGCCTTATCACCATTGAAATCGACACCTTCAGGCACCTGGATCACGCTGATTCCTGAATTCAGCACATCATTCTTGGCTGCTTCTGTACCGTGAGGAATCGCGATATCGTTTCCGATATAGGTGGTGGACAGATCTTCTCTTTTCACCATTTCCTCGATATAGTGTTCGTTGACATAGCCTCCTGCAAGAAGAAGTTCTCCCGCCATTTTAATCGCGTCATATTTGCTTTCGAATTTTACGTTCAGTCTGATGTTCTCCATTGTTAATATTGTACTCATTTTACTACCTCCAGATTCTTTTTGTAATTTCAAGATACGTCTGCTTTAAATGCGACTGCAGTAAGGAGAGGATTTCATTTTCGCTTCCTTCCTCATAGATTGTTACATTGTTTTTTTCAAGAAGTGCGATGCTGATGGTGGATAGAAGCTCCAGCTCCATCTCCCCCAGTGTTTCAGGTGCCATAAGAAGAAGTACTGTCTCCACATCCATAAGATTCGAGTCCATGCCCAGAATCTTCATGGAATGCTTATTCCGATAGACACAGAAGATGGAATCCTTTAGCTTTGCACTTCTCCCATGAACAAGGGCAATCTTTGTTCCAGGAAGAGCAGAGCCCGTGTATTTCTCTTTCTCAAGAAGCATGGTCTTAAGGGATTCTACTGCTTCTTCTCTGAAGTCAAAGGATTGAAACGCAGTGTCCAGGAGCACATTCAGATTTTCAGATTCTGTATGGACCATCCTGAAGTTTGTGCACAGATCACGAATGACCTTATTGCCGCCATCCATACGACTGATCAGATGAAGAAGATTCTGATCTGCTTCTTTTGAAGAAGCGGTCTCATTTTTATTCACTCTTCTTTTGGATGAGATGAGCAGCTTATTGTTCACTACTCTCTCCAGTTTTCTTTCATCTTCTTCTGAAAGCATGGGGCTTACATGAATATAGTCGAAATCTGCACCCTTGATGCCAACGGTGGAAATGATCAGGTCGAATTCATCCATATTCATCTTCTTCAGATCTCCGATGGATCCCTGCTCGATGATGGTAAGCTGAGGAAACTTGCTTAAAAGCTTCTTGGTCAGCATTCTTGAAGTAGCGATGCCGCTGGTACATACAACCAGTGTGGATACCTTTGGCGCTTCTTTCAGTTCAGTGACGGCAGAAGCAAAATGCAGCGTCAGAAACCCGATTTCATCTTCGCTGATGTCCACTCCTTTGAATTTATTCTTCAGAATACTCTCCAGAGTCCCATACAGAACTCCATAGTCTTCTTTGATTTCCTTTTTGATGGGGTTCAGTACGGTGATGCCATCATTTATCCGGTTGAGGAGCGGTTCAAGATGAGACACCAGCGCATCAAAGAATTTCTTGTCCTTGTT
>DATIRH010000362.1:0-9397 GCA_035469845.1 Proteiniclasticum sp.
AAAGTACAAAGGTGTCAGGATCAGTGATGTCGACTACAGCGAGGTGGCCTAGATGCCATCTCACAAGGAGGAAAATAACTTGAAAAATCTATGGGGAAGCCGATTTGAGAAACAGATGAATCAGATGGTGGAAGAATTCAACGCTTCCATCACCTTTGATATCGCACTCTATAAACAGGACATCAAAGGAAGCATCGCCCATGCCATGATGCTTGAAAAAATGGGTCATCTGACTGAAGATGAACTGAATCAGATTGTCACTGGCCTGAAGAGCATCGAAAAGAAGATTGAGGAAGGCCTCCTGGTCTTCACCTATGAAGATGAAGACATCCACATGGCCATTGAAAGCCAGCTGATTAAAGAAATCGGTGATGTGGGCAGAAAGCTTCATACGGCCAGAAGCCGAAATGATCAGGTGATTCTCGATGTGAGGCTCTACCTCAAGGAAGAGATGGAAGAACTCTATGAAATCATTCAGGTTCTTCTCAAAACACTGATGGATAAAGCGGAAACGCACAAAGAGATGCTCATGCCCGGTTTCACACATCTGCAGCATGCCCAGCCTGTCACCGTGGGATTTCATCTCATGGCCTACTTCCAGCAGTTCAAGAGAGATCTAGAACGACTGAAAGGATGTTACGAGAGGACAGATCAGAACCCCCTGGGCGCCTGCGCCCTGGCGGGTACGACCATTTCCATAGACCGCAGGTATACTGCGGATCTTCTGGGATTCAAGTCCGTCACTGAAAACGCCATGGATACGGTGGCAGATCGGGACTTCATCGTGGAGTTTCTAAGCTTCTCTTCTCTCTTCATGGCGCATCTCAGCAGACTCTCCGAGGAGTTCATACTCTGGAATGCACAGGAATTCAGCTTTATAGAAATCGATGATGGATTCTGCACTGGAAGCAGTATCATGCCACAGAAGAAGAACCCGGACATCCCTGAACTCATCCGAGGTAAAACAGGTCGTGTCTATGGCCATCTCATGGGCCTTCTCACCGTCCTTAAAGGACTGCCCATGGCATTCAACAAAGATTTCCAGGAAGACAAGGAAGCTCTGTTTGATACCGTGAAAACCGTGAGAACAAGTGCCGTGATCTTCGCACAGATGCTGGAGAACACCACTTTCAAAGAAGAAAGCATCAGAAAACATATGGACAAAGGATTTCTTGCAGCCACAGACCTTGCAGAATACCTGGTGACCCAGGGTGTTCCCTTCCGTACTTCCCATGAACTTGTCGGTGCTGTTGTAAAGTATTGTGAAAAGACCGGTGAAACCCTGATGACACTGAAGGACGAGGTCCTTCCAGATATTGATAAGAGACTTAGTGGCATCAGCCTTCCGGATCTTAGTAGCAGTGCCTGCGTAAAGAGAAGAAGCTCCTATGGAGGAACTTCTCCTTCCGAAGTCATGAGGCAGATTGAAAAAGGGAAAGAAGTTCTGCTCTGGTCCATCAGAGACTGATTCTGTTAAAATGAATATTAATATTGAAAGTAGAGGTGCAATTTATGAAGCGTCTCTACTTTTTTTACAGTCTTCAAAAATCATTCCCTGTATGTATAGCGCTACTTTGCAGAACTTTGATGTGCCAATAACATTTGACATCAGTATAGTGTTAAGCTATATTGATACATATGTAACAATTTCGATACTAGATTATCAAAAGGAGCAGACCAAATGAAATTAGAAGTGAGAAACATCGACAAGAGTTTTTCCGATGTGAAAATACTGAAAGACATCTCTTTTGACGTGGAAAGTGGAAAAGCCATGGGTTTCTTAGGTAGAAACGGCGCCGGCAAAACCACGACTCTAAGAGCACTCATGGGTGTTTTCAGACAGGACAAGGGAGAATTCATCTTAGACGGAAAAGTCTTCAGGCCAGATGACTACAAGGTAGGTTATCTGCCTGAAGAAAGAGGCATGTATCCCAAAGAAGAAATAGCCCATCAACTGGAGTATTTTGGAAAACTTCGAGGTGGAGAGAAGAATGAGCTCAGAAAGAACATCGACTACTGGCTGAAGCGTGTAGATCTTTCAGAGTACAAGAAGAAAAAACTGGAAACTCTTTCCAAAGGAAATCAGCAGAAGATCCAGATTGTCCAGTCCCTTGTGAACAATCCGGACATCGTGATTCTGGATGAGCCTTTCAGCGGCCTGGACCCAGTAAATTCCATGGTCCTTAAAGACATCATCATGGAACTCATCAGCGAAAACAAGCTGGTGATCTTTTCCAGTCATCAGATGTCTTATGTAGAAGAGTTCTGCGACGAAATCACCCTGATCCATGAGGGGAAAATCGTCCTTACGGGAAACCTCAATGAGATCAAAGTGGAAAGAGGAAGAAATCGCATTCGTCTGTCAGCAGACAGACTGGATGAAAGTATGCTTAAACGAGCACTTTCTCCTTTCGGAGACACAAGTACAAGACAAGACAAAGCTTCCTATATCGTCCATGTACCAGGGGAAGACAATCCTTCCGTCATCATAAAGAAACTGCTGGATAATGGCATAGAAGTGAACAGCTTCTCCCCTTATCTGCCATCCCTCACTGAAATCTTTGTAGATACAGCAGGTGACAAATTATGAAAAATCTGAAAACCGTATATCAGTTTGAACTTACAAGCCTTCTCAAAAAGAAAGCTTTCATCGTGACTACCATCATCATCTGTGCACTCATCATCATCGTCACGACGATTCCGACCATTATTAAAATGACTGAATCAGAAGAAACCGTCGTGGAAGGAGGCATCCTCGAAGAAGGAACCTTTGGCGTCTTTGTTGAAGCTGAAGATATGGATCTTCCACTTCTTGAAGAAAAGCTTCCAGGAATAGAACTGATCTCCTATGAGAGTGAAGAGACACTGAAAGAGGCTGTCCTTGATGAAACGGTGAATACAGGTTATATCCTGACATCAGAAACTGAGTTCACAACAGTTGTAAATAACGTTGCCATGTATTCCGGTGGAGACTTCATGATGGACTCCGCCCTTCGCCTCTATGGTGAAGACAAAGCCCTTCTTGAGGGTGGTCATGATATAGAGTCCATCAGAAGTATCATGGGCAGCATCACCATCACGCAGGACACCATGGTTCTAGGAAAAGATGTGAAAAGCAACTACTGGGTCGTATACATCCTCATCATGCTCACCTTTATGATGATTATGTTCTATGGTAATAATGTAGCAACTTATGTAGCAAGAGAGAAAAGTGACCGGACTATGGAAATTCTCGTCACAAGTTCCGATTCCAACAGCCTGATCATCGGAAAGGTCCTCGCTTCAGGCACAGCCGGAATCGCCCAGGCCCTGGCCATGGGTGTGACGCTCTTTCTCGGATACACACTGAACTCCGCAAACTACGACGATGAGATTCTTGAGTTTCTGAACATGAATGTGGACCCAAGACTTCTCGCTGTCTACTTTATCTTTGCCTTTACAGGATATTTCCTCTTCCTCTTCGTTTATGCAGGAATTGGAGCGCTCATGTCCAAGGTTGAAGATGTACCAGCCGCCACGACCCTTGTGACCATGTTCGTCATGGCCGCTTACTTCATCGCCATGTTCAGTCTGGGATTGTCAAATGAAAGCATCATATTAAAAATCGCTTCCTACTTCCCGTTCACCTCCTTCATGGTCATGTTCGTAAGATACGCCATCACAAGCGTATCCCTGTTTACCGTGGTACTGTCTTACAGCATACTGCTTCTATCAGCCATTTTTACTGCTTTGGCTTCCGTCAAGATCTACCGTTTCGGTACCTTGAACTATGGAAACACTGGTAGCATCCTGAAGCTGATTAAAACAGCCTTGAAAGATGACAACGGAAGATAACAAGCATATGAAAAATCCTGATAAATCAGAAGACTAAAGGAAAATAAATAAGCATCTGCGAAAGAAGATTTTATTCTTCAATCGCAGATGCTTTTTAGTTTTCAGTCAACCCATTTAGAATTGTTTTTCAAGAACCGATTTTCAAAATGTGTTCCCTATTTGTAGAAATAGAGAATTCTGTAGATCTTTTCTCTTTGAAGGACACGCTCCACATAATTTCTTGTTTCCTCAAAAGGAATGTTTTGAAGAACCTCTCCATCGGAAATACTTTCATCCTTCAGCCATTCTGTCACGCGGTTTGGACCTGCATTATACGCTGCCAGCCGTGTTTCTATCCTGGGAAATTTCTCCTCAAGATAGCTGAGATAGTAGATGCCCATTCTGATATTGGTTTCGGGATCTTTCAGCATCTCCTCAGTATAATTATCCATTTCCATTCGACCAGCAATAAACTCACCGGTTTCCGGTGTCACCTGCATCAGCCCCATGGCTCCTGCTGGAGAAACGGCATCTTCTCTGAACCTTGATTCTGTGTGGATAATTCCATACACAAGATAGGGATCGACTCCGTATTCATCGGCATAGGTAGTGATGTAAGATTCATGCTCAATGGGAAACACGCGATTATAAAGCACATAAGCTCCTGCAGCGAGCAATAGAAGAAGGCTGAGCAGAATGCTAAGCCTCCGAATTCTTCTTTTTCTTTTCGTATTCTTTCTTGCTTTCATATTCAAATCCTATCTTTTCAAGGATAGCATGAAGGTCCAGTAGTGTATCCTCAAGGCTTCCACTGTTGTTTAAAACATAGGTGGAAAGATTTCTTTTCTCCTTCAGGTCCATCTGGGCACTTATTCTATTCCTTGCCTCTTCTTCTGTAAAGCCGTCGCGTTCCCTTAGTCTTTGTAGCTGGACTGACTCATCCGCATAGACGGTGATGGTCAGGTCCACATCCTTCTGGAAACCTTCCTCAAAAAGCAGCGGTGCATCTAAAACTGTGATTTCGTCTACCGATTCTTCCAGCCTCTTTTCGATTTCCTGGCGGATTCTCGGCATGATGACCTGAAGATAACTTCTACGGTCATCTTTATTCTGGAAAACAATCTTCCCCAAGGCTTTCCGGTCCAGTTTTCCATCCCTGATCACCCTGTCTCCGTATCTTTCTTTTAAATAATGAAGAATCTCCGGATAAAGATCAAGGACTTCTCTTGCGATTAAATCCGCATCGATGACCTTGATACCTAGTGACTGGAGATATTTCGACACTGTGGTTTTTCCGGTGGCGATGCCTCCTGTGAGTCCGATCTTCACCATAGAATCACCTACGCTTCAAACCAGGTTGCGCCCACAGACTCTTCCGCCTGCAGTTTCACCTTCAGTTTGACAGCATTCTCCATCTCTTCCAGCACAAGCTTCTTTACGATTTCAAGTTCGTCTTTTCTGGTGTTGAGAATCAGTTCATCATGTACCTGCAGAATGAGTCTTGAACGAAGATTCTTCGCTTTCAAGGCATTATAGACCTTCACCATGGCCATCTTCATGATATCTGCAGCACTGCCCTGTATGGGGCTGTTCATGGCAAGACGTATGCCTGCGGCCTGAACGATCTTGTTTCTCTGATTGATCTCCGGAATGTATCTTCTTCTGTTCATTATGGTCCTTACAAAACCATTTTCCTTCGCTTCCAGAACGATGTTATCAAGGTACTCCTTGACCTTCGGATATCTTGAAAAATAGATTTCCATATATTCCTTCGCTTCACTTCTGGAGATGCCAAGATCATTGGAGAGACTGAAATCGGATATCCCGTAGACAATGCCGAAGTTTACAGCCTTCGCTCTGCTTCTGTGCTGATAGGTCACTTCATCGATAGGCACACCAAAGACTTCTGAAGCTGTCTTTGTATGAATGTCGATGTCTCCGTTATAAGCTTCGATCATATTCTCGTCTCCGGATATATGCGCCAATACTCTCAGCTCGATCTGGGAATAATCACAGGAAAGAAGGATTGACTCCTCATCATGAGGGATAAAGACCTTTCTCACTGCTCTGCCCATCTCGTGCTTGATTGGAATGTTCTGGAGATTCGGATCTGTACTTGATAATCGTCCTGTTGTAGCCAGAGTCTGATTGAACGTGGAATGGATTCTGCCGTCCCCGTCTATGGCAGACTTCAGTCCTACGATATAGGTGCTGTAGATCTTTGTGACGGTTCTGTACTGCATCACTTTTTCAATGATGGGATGTTTGTCCTTCAATGCTTCCAGCACATCTATGTTCGTGGAAAAGCCTGTCTTCGTCTTCTTGATCACAGGTAGTTCCAGTCTTTCAAATAAAATAGTGCCCAGCTGCTTCGGAGAATTGATGTTGAACTCTTCCCCTGCCAGCTCATAGATCTCTTTTTCAAGCTTATCGATGTCTTCCTTGAAAGTAATTGTCATTTCATCCAGAAGGTCTTCATTGACATTGAATCCTTCGATTTCCATATCCGAAAGAATCAGTGTCAGAGGCAGCTCCACTTCATAGTAAAGCTGAAAAAGCTCCGTTTCCTTCATTTCCTGATTGAACTTCTCGTATAAATCGAAGAGCTTTGATGTAAGATAGACATCTCCATCTTTCCCTTCTGGAACCGCAGCTTCAGGAAGATTCTTCAAAGTAAGGTCCCTTAAGGAAAGCTTTCCGTCGGTGGGTTCAAGAAGATAAGCAGCCAGATTCACATCAAAGCTGATATTTTTCGCTTCAATACCCAGACCCTTCAAGATGGTGAGCCCATCTTTGATGTTGAAGGAAATCTTCGGAAGATGCTCATCCTCCATGAAGTCCTTCAGGACTTCCATTGCCTTCTCGTCAGAGAAGATGTTCTTTGTCTCCACATAGATGTTCTGCTTCTTTGATGAGAGAACCATCCAGATCATTTCTCTTTCGGAAAGTTTAGGTGCATGGTGCACATCAAAGTAAAGGGCTACAGGTTCATCCTTTTCCAGCTCATTTATCAGCTCTTCCATTGCTTCTTTGAAATCACCTGGCTCTTCTATCAGTTTAAAGTCCACCTTTTCGGCTACTCTTTGAACCGTCTCCTCTTTAACCTCATCTGAAAGCTTCGCCAGAAGCGTTCTGAATTCAAGTTCTGAAAAAAGACGTCTCAGTTCATTGACATCATAAGCATCAGCACTTCTGAACCGGTCCATATCCATATCTACATCGACATCACGGATGATGGTGGCCAGTCTCTTGGAGAAGATGGCATCTTGAGCATAAGTGATCAGATTTTCTCTGACTTTTTTCATGGTGATATTTTCCGCGTTTTCAAGGACGTTCTCAATGGACCCGTATTCCTGAATCAGCTTGAATGCCGTTTTTTCTCCGATACCCGGTACGCCCTTGATGTTGTCCGAGGCGTCACCCATGAGTCCCTTCACATCGATAAACTGTGTAGGGGTGATGCCGAATTCCTCTATGAATTTCTCTCTGTCATAGACATCGACGACACTGACCCCTTTCTTGGTGATGACGACCTTCGTCTTGTCTGAAGCCAGCTGCAAGGTATCTTTGTCCCCTGAAAGGACATAGACCTCGTCTCCTTCTCTTTCTGCTTTCAGAGAAAGGGTACCGATGACATCATCCGCCTCAAAACCGTCGATTTCAAGAATGTCCACAGCCATATGCTGGAGTACTTCCTTCATGACGGGAAACTGCATTGCCAGCTCCTCCGGCATTCTCTTTCTTCCTGCTTTATAGTCATCGTATTCCAGATGCCTGAATGTGGGCGCTTTTCTGTCGAAAGCGCAGACAATGTAATCAGGTTTCAGATCCCCTTTGATCTTCATCATCATATTGATGAATCCATAGACTGCCCCGGTATGCATACCTTTTGACGTGATGAACTTGGGGTTTGCATAGAAAGCGCGGTTCATTATACTGTTTCCGTCGATAATCAATAATCTACTCATTCAATTCTCCTAAACGTTTTTCTCTCATTTGTATGGCTGCCATCAGTTCTTCTTTGTTGTCTCTGGAGAAAGTCTCCAGAATCTCTTTCAGAAGTTCAAAGGCCAGAACATGCTCAAGCACGATACTTAATGGGACCACTGCGGTCACATCGCTTCTCTCATATCTGGAATCCACATTCTTCTTCTCTTTCAGATCCACAGAAGGAAGCTTTAAAAGTATACTCGGTATGGGCTTCATGTAGCAGTACACATCGATATGCTCTCCGTTACTGATTCCCCCCTCAATGCCTCCGGCATGATTGGAGATTCTTTCCAGCTTCCCGTCCTCGTAAATTATACCGTCATGATATGTATAACCTGTGAAGTTCCCGAAGGGATTGCCTATGGAAACCTGCTTGACGCCTTGTATGGACATGGCCGCACCAGCCAAGGCACCGTCTAGTCTTCTGTCATAATGCATGAAGGACCCAAGGCCCCTCATGACGCCTTCAACAGATGCATAGACCCACCCGCCTAAGGTGTCACCCTTATGTTTTGCGCTGTCTACAAGGCTCATGAAAGCCTCTTCATTCTTCAGGACTCTCATGGGGCTCTTCTCGATCTTCTCGTAAAGACCATCATCAAAGATGTCACAGAAGGAATCATTGATTCCATACAGTGTCTGGACCTTGGAACGGATATCAATATCAAGCTCCTCCAGAATCTGTCTGCAGAGCGCCCCCACTGCTGAGCGGATGGCTGTTTCCCTTGCAGAGCTTCTTTCGATGCTGTTTCTAAGGTTTCCCGTACCGTACTTGAATTCTCCCGTCAGGTCCGCATGGCCTGGTCTTGGAACGGAAACAAAGGTTTCCTTTGCATTTTTATTTTTCCAGTTTTCATGGTCTCTGTTTCTTATAAGGATTGTCACAGGCGCGCCTGTGGTTTTCCCCTCATGGAGTCCGGATATGATTTCCACCTGATCATGTTCAAGCTTCATCCTTTCTCCTCGTCCGTAGCCTTTCTGTCTTCTTAATAGCTGCTGATCTATCTTTTCTTTAGATATGGTGAAATTGGCAGGAAGTCCTTCTATGACTGCGCACAGTCCTGGACCGTGTGATTCTCCCGCATCTAAAAACCTGAGCATAGCATCACCCCTAGTAATTATTCTTACTTCATTATACCGACTAAAACGCGAAAAAAATAGGAATCTTTCCATAAGATTCCTATTTCTGCGCTCTTCTCTTTTTAAAACAATCAAAAAATACTGAGGTCCAGTTTTCTAGACAGATATTCCATCATTCTGATTCCCGCGGTGGAATTGCCTTTCGGATCAAGTGCTGGTCCAAACGTGCCGATGCCGCATCTTCCTGGCACTGCGCCTAGAATTCCTCCACCCACACCGGATTTTGCAGGAATGCCTGTGGAAACCGCAAACTCTCCTGAAGCATCATACATGCCGCAGGTGGTCATGATGGTTTTTACGATTCTCGCATTCTCTTTCTTGATGACCCGTTCTCCCGTGAGAGGATGGATACCGTTTCCTGCAAGCACCGCTCCGATGGTGGCAATGTCCATGCAGTTGCCAAGGATGGAGCACTGCATGAAGTAGAGGTCTAGGATCTCCTCAGGATCCCCTT
>DATIRH010000363.1:0-1737 GCA_035469845.1 Proteiniclasticum sp.
TAAGGGATCTCATTAAGCTCGGTGGCTTCGATGTCATGGTCATCGACAACGGAGCGGGCATCAGCAAAGAGACTTTAAGCTTCATCACCTTCGCTCATGAAGTGATTCTTGTGACCACCCCGGAGCCCACAGCCATCACCGATGCCTACCGTGTACTGAAGACCATCAGTCATTACGAGCTGAAGTACACGGTGAAACTCATCGTGAATAAAGTGTCTTCGAAAGAAAATGCGAAAGAGGCTTTTGAAAAACTGGAATCCACCTGCAAGGCTTTTCTATCCCTGGAACTTGAGAACTGTGGATATATCTTTGATGATACAAGAGTGGAGAAAGCAATCATGAAACAGGAACCTGTTATACTTTCTTATCCTAATGCATTATCTAGTGGTAATATACATGATATAGCTGGTATAATATTGGATGAAACTCTATTCATAAGCAATATTTCAACGATAAAGCAGTTGGGGAATCGCTTCATGAAAATTTTTGGAACGTAACAGGGGATAAAAAGATGGAATGGATTGATATCAGAGAAAAAATACATATAACCTGTGAAGATGGAAGTACCCTGGAGGCAATGATCACAGACAAGACCAATGATACCTTAAGTTTTTCGATACCAGCAGACGACAAACATTTCAAGCTCTTTCAGTCTGGTGAGAGGATCACAGGTATTGTATTCAAGCGAAACAAGGGCGTCAGCTTTCAGGGGGTCATTGCAGGTAGAATCAGCGCGGAAGCGCCCACGTATACCATTTCAAAGATTTCGGGATGGAAGAGTGTTCAGAGAAGAAATTTTGTCAGGGTGGAATGCTCAGATACATTAAGCTATACAGCCAACCGGATCATCATAGAGTCTGTCTCTTTCAGCAGAGACCTTACACGGGTGGAAAATGAGATAGAGAGATACATGAAGCAAGGCCTTATGCTTGACATCAGTGCAGGCGGGCTTAAGCTCTACTGCGAAGAAAACATCAGTGAAGGGCAGAAAATCATTCTGAAGTTTCCGATCCAGAGTGAGATGCAGATTCTAAGAGGAACGGTGATGCACAAGCAGATGATCGTGAATCCCTCTGGAATCAAGTACTTCTATGGAATAAGATTTGACGACATTATAGAGAAGACCCAGGAGATGATCGTGAACTATGTTTTTCAGATCATGAGAAAAATACACAGGAAATAGTATGGGAGGTGGCCCGTGGGTTATCCAAATGCCAAACCGGACAATGACCTGGTAATCAAATATATCCCGCTGGTGAAAAGAATTGTGGGAAGAATAGATCCTGGAGAGGGAGACCTTGATAAGGATGATCTTTTTTCCATTGGAGTCATCGGACTTCTGGATGCACTGAAAAAGTTTGATCCATCCAAAGCTGTGCCTTTTGAGGCTTATGCGACGTTAAGGATCAAAGGAAACATCATTGACGAGATGAGAAGGACCGGGAGAGTATCCAGGGACAGGATTTCAAAGCTCAATGATTACTACGGGGCCAAAGAAAAACTGGAACAGGAGTTCAAGAGAAGTCCGGATGAGCATCAGATCTGTGAAGAACTGGGCATAAGTGAAAAGGAACTTTCCAAACTCCATGAGACAGTACATTATCTGTCCAAGGTCTCATTTGAAACGACACTTTTTCATAGAGATGGAAAAGTGGTGGAGCTTTCTGACCTGATCAAAGATCAGAATACAGAAACACCAGAAGAGGAGTACCTGAACAAAGAAAGAAAACTTCAGCT
>DATIRH010000364.1:0-3739 GCA_035469845.1 Proteiniclasticum sp.
CTCCGATATTAGCTGCCTGCATTGATTTGAATTCCGACAATACTTTTTCTGATGGACGAATAAAATCATCGTTTATTCTATATCCAATATTCACAAGAATCATCCCTCCTTATTTTTTTCAAAATGTGTTCGTTTACATTTCAACGACGTAAGTGTATCACGGATTAATATAGTTGAATATTTCAAAATTAAGATATATAATATCTGAAAATACGATATTTGGAGGGTGCCTTGAATATTTCAGAAATTGAAGCATTTTTGACAGTAGTAAAAAAAGGGAATATTTCAATTGCTTCCAAAGCACTTTTTATATCCCAGTCAACTTTGAGCCAGCGAATCATGTCCTTAGAAAAGAAGGTCGGTTATCAGCTTTTGTTTCGGGAGAGAGGTAAGAGGAATGTTGAGCTTACGGAACTTGGAAAAGAATTCATGTTGATAGCCGAACAGTTCAATACTTTCTGGGTCGATATGCAGTCTTTGAAAAACAAGAACGAAACAAAGCCGATAATTATCGGCACAGTAGACAGCATCAATAACTTTTCTTTCGCTCCGTTGTATCTTGATATGCTTCATGAGGAAAAAAATCTAGATCTGCAAATCAAAACTTTTCACTCTTATGAAATACATGGTCTTCTTGAAGATCACAGCATTGACATAGGATTTGTGTTCAGCAAAAAACATAATAAGAACCTCATTACAAAAGCAATTTATACGGAACCAATGTTTCTTGTCTGCCATAGAGACAGCCCCTACTATCCTTATATCAAAGCTGAAGAACTCCCAAGATGTGACGAAGTTTTCCTTATATGGGGGCCAGATTATCTTCAGTGGCACGAGCAATATTGGAATTCAGACGAAAAACCCTACGTGACAGTTAATACAGGTTCTATGCTCGTCAATTATCTGATACATAATCAGGAGGCATGGGCGATTGTCCCACTTTCAATCATCCAGTCTTTTCACAGCTTTGAAAATCTGGTTCAATTTCCGATTCTCCCCAAACCACCAAATAATACATGCTACCAGTTAATTCACCGCTATCCAAAGCCCAGCCACATAAAAGGAATTGAATTGTTTTCGGACTACCTGAACAAATATTTGAATACTTGTGAATGGATAGAAGAAGTTATCAGATGATTTAACTTCATTCGAATCATACATGTAAAATTTAAAAAGCCCTTAGAATGTTTGAAATTAACATTCTAAGGGCTTCAAAATTATTTGATCATATTATTAATACATGGTGAATGATACTAGCATAGTTTAAAATTGCTCCATGCTAACTGACTGCCATGACCAATGAAAGAAAAAGAGAAAAAGAAAAGGCGATGTTTTCGCATCACCTTTTCTGTCTATCTGATTAGTTATTACTCTTTAATACATTCCGCCCATATCTGGACTCTGCATTGCCGGTACATCTTCCTTGATGTCAGCAACAGCAGATTCTGTAGTCAGGAAGATTGCTGCAACTGATGCAGCATTCTGAAGTGCAGATCTTGTTACCTTCGTAGGATCTACAATACCAGCTTTCACCATATCTACAAGCTCCTGAGTCAGGATATTGAATCCTACACCCTTTGCACTGTTCTTCACCTTTTCGATGACAACAGACCCTTCTACTCCACCATTGATGGCAATCTGTCTTAGAGGTTCTTCCAGTGCACGTTTCACGATGTTGATTCCTACCTGGATATCAGGATCTTCACTGGTCAGTTCGCCAATGATATTCATGACGTTGATATATGCTGTTCCACCGCCAGGAACGATTCCTTCTTCAACAGCAGCCTTTGTTGCTGCAAGAGCATCTTCCATTCTCAGTTTCTTATCCTTAAGCTCTGTCTCTGAAGCTGCACCAACTTTGATCACTGCAACACCACCAGCAAGTTTTGCCAGTCTTTCCATAAGCTTTTCCTTGTCAAATTCGGAAGTTGTTTCTTCAATCTGACCCTTGAGTACGTTGACTCTGTTTTCGATTTCCTGCTTTTCTCCTCTTCCGCTGATAAGAACAGTCTCGTCCTTGTTGACTCTGACTGTATCTGCGCTTCCCAGCATATCAAGAGTTGCATCCTTAAGCTCTCTTCCAAGCTCTTCTGAAATCACCTGTCCACCAGTTAAAATTGCGATATCCTGAAGCATCTCTTTTCTTCTGTCGCCAAATCCTGGAGCCTTCACTGCTACGCAGGTGAATGTTCCTCTTAATTTATTCACGACTAAAGTAGCAACTGCTTCGCTTTCGATATCGTCAGCAATAAGAAGAAGCTTCTTACCAGTCTGTACGATCTGTTCAAGGATCGGCAGGATTTCCTGAATGGTCGAGATCTTTTTGTCTGTGATCAGGATATATGGATCATCAAGTACCGCTTCCATCTTTTCAGTGTTTGTTGCCATGTAAGCTGAAACATATCCTCTATCAAACTGCATCCCTTCCACAACTTCAAGTTCTGTTCCGAAGCTCTTGGATTCCTCTACAGTAATGACGCCTTCTGTTCCGACTCTCTCCATAGCATCTGAAATAAGCTGACCGACTTCTTCGTCTCCTGCAGAAACTGCAGCGACCTTAGCGATGTCATCTTTTCCTCTGATGGCGATACTCTGGTTCTTGATTTCCTCAACAGCACGGTCTACAGCGATTTTAATTCCCTGTCTGATGAACATCGGATTTGCTCCAGCTGTCACATTCTTCAGACCTTCTCTGATCATTGCCTGAGCAAGTACTGTTGCAGTAGTTGTTCCATCACCAGCTACATCGTTGGTCTTTGTAGCAACTTCTTTCACCAGCTGTGCGCCCATGTTCTCAAAAGCATCTTCAAGTTCGATTTCTCTTGCAATGGTCACACCGTCATTTGTGATCAGTGGTGCTCCGAATTTCTTTTCTAGAACTACATTTCTTCCCTTTGGCCCTAATGTTACCTTCACAGTATCCGCAAGGATGTCTACACCCTTTTGCATTGCTCTTCTGGCTTCTTCGCCATATATGATTTTCTTAGCCATAATTTCTATACTCCTCCTACTCTACAATTGCAAGAATGTCACTTTGTCTGACAACAATCACTTCTTCGCCTTCATGCTTCACTTCTGTGCCTGCATACTTGGAAAAGAGAACCTTGTCTCCAACCTTGACTTCCATCTCTACTTTATTGCCTTCCACGAATCCACCTGGACCCACGGCAATGACTTCTGCCTCCTGCGGCTTTTCTTTACTGGACCCTGTTAATACAATTCCTGATTTTGTTGTTTCTTCTGCTTCGAGTCTCTTTAAAACGACTCTGTCCCCTAAAGGTCTGATCATTTGACATTCCTCCTAAAAGTTCGTTTTATTAGCACTCTCGTTTAAAGAGTGCTAACACCTATTTCTTATTATAATTTATTTGATTCTTAATTCAAATACAATTTTACGGCCTTTCTCTTAAATATGCCATAAAATCTTTTGTTTCAGGCATTTAGCTTTCATTCTCTGAAAAAATCTCCATTTCTCTTTTGCTTTCAACATCTTATATCTCTTCCCAAATCATGATATCATTATTCATAGGTTAAGGCGAACATATTATTACAATCAATAGAGAAGAAAGAGGTGAACCATACAGAAGGAGTGAAGGAGAAAATTCCTTTTGTACTACTATTATGAAGAAAGCAAAAGAATTCATATATGCCATCATCAACGCAATCATGATCATCTCAGGTTCTGTCCTTTTAGGACTGAACCTGAGATTTCTCTACTACTACAATATCCCGAGAATCC
>DATIRH010000365.1:0-5883 GCA_035469845.1 Proteiniclasticum sp.
AGAGTTCTGACGACTGAGTATCTTTCGATCTCCTGTACTACTTTAGACTTCCGTCTTAATCCGGCAGTATCGACGAGAATGAATTTGCCTTCCTCAGTTTCGATAAAGCTATCAATCGCGTCTCTTGTTGTGCCCTGTATGTCGGTAACAATAGATCTCTCCTCACCTAGAATTTTATTGATCAGTGTAGATTTACCTACGTTAGGCTTTCCTACGAAAGCAACTCTGATGTATTCATCATCTTCTTCCACATCATAATCTTTAAAGTGACTCACAACTTCATCAAGCAAATCGCCTAATCCTAATCCTTGCCCTGAAGAAATTGCTATAGGATCTCCGATACCTAAATTGTAAAATTCATAAGCATTGGCTTCATCCTTAAGATTATCCACTTTATTTACTGCAAGAACAATTGGTTTTTGACTGACTCTAAGTAATGTTGCTACTTCATGGTCTGAATCCGTCAAGCCTTGCTTTCCGTCTACCAGGAATATAATCACATCCGCTGTATCAATCGCTACCTGTGCCTGTCTTTTCATCTGTGCTAGTATTATGTCGTCTGATTTTGGTTCTATACCACCTGTATCAATCAATTTAAACTCGTATTGCAGCCAATCGGCATCCGCATAAATTCTATCTCTTGTTACACCGGGTGTATCGTCTACTATGGCAATTCTGTGACCTGCCAGTTTATTAAACAAAGTTGACTTTCCCACGTTTGGTCTACCAACTATTGCTACTATTGGTTTTGCCATTTGTTTCACCTCTACTTTTCACGTTTCTATTTCTTTACATCTAATCATGTTACCTTAAGTGAGTACAAGTGTCAAACAAAACCTTCTGGCCCTCTAGATGATTCTTTCCAATTTTGGGGATCAGCAATACTTATAGAACCTTCTCAATAAACACATTCACGATGTCTGGATCAAATTGTGTTCCTGAACATCTTATTAATTCCGTGATGGCTTCTTCTCTGGTCTTGATTTTATGATAAGGTCTAATGCTGATCATGGCTTCATAAGCATCTGCCACTGCTATTATTCTCGAATTCAGTGGAATTTCATCCCATTTTAGTCCTTCAGGATATCCCTTGCCATCAATTCTTTCATGATGGTAGAGGACATCTTCGGCTATATTAATAAAATCTTCAACCGACTTAAGAATCTGATAGCTTGTTTCAGCATGCTTGTTGATTACTTCACGCTCTTCGAAAGTGAGTAAATCCGGTTTCATCATGATGTCTTTCGGTACAGAGATTTTTCCGATATCGTGCAGACTTCCTGCCAGTCTAAGTCGTTCAACTTCAGGCTCACTGAATCCCATTGCTTTTCCGATTTTCGCGCTGTATTTTGCAACACCAGATAAATGATGCTGTTCCTCCGGAAATTTCTTGTCTATACTCTCTAAGATCGTTTTAATGATTCTATTTTTCATCAGTCTGCCATTGACCAGTTTATCGCGGTACATGTTGTTATCAGCTACTTTCTGAACCTTGGAAATATTCTGGCTGATTTTGGTCTTTGTCGCGGAGCCTGCAGCGATAGAAATCCCGATTGGACCAATTGTCGCTGTATGCGCTTCTTTCTGGATTCTATTTTTAATTCTATCTGCTTCTAAAGAATCGGTTTTAGGAAGAACCAGGACAAACTCATCTCCACCGACACGAGCCAGAATATCATTTCGCCTTATTGCATTCTTCATGATTTTCGAAGCTTTTTTGAGTAGTAAATCACCCAGGTCATGTCCAAATGCATCATTTGTGAGTTTTAGTCCGTTGATATCCATCACTATAATACTCAAAGGCAGATTTCCTGCTTTTTCGAGACGTCTGATCGCATCTTCAATAAATCTTCTATTATAGAGTCCTGTAAGCTGATCATGATAACTGAGAAATTCAATCTGCTTCTGTCTTTCCTTTTTTACGGTAATATCCCTAAATACAATTACAATTCCAGTAGTCTTCCCAGTATGATCTTTAACCGGAGAAGCGCTGTTTTCAATGGAAATTTCTTTATTTCCCCTTGAAATCAGAATCATTTCCGAAAATCCGATTCCTTTCCCTTTCCGAATGATCTCAGGAATTCTGGTGTATATAAGCTTACTGGTATTCTCCTTATACACCCTGAAAATTTCTTCTATCGGTTTTCCATAAACTTCTTCAATAGACCACCCTGTCATCGTCTGTGCTGCTAAATTCATTATGTTGATTCTACCTAAATTATCAGTGGCAATGACACCATCTTCCACTGAGAGAAGCGTTGTTTTGAAAAGCTCTTTCTCAAGGAATAGATTACTCTCAAGCGTCTTATTTTCAGTGACATCTCTCGCAGCCGCATAGATGAGATCCCCGCTGATATGGGCTTTCCATTCCAGAATCCGGTATGTATCATCTGATTTCTTGATTCTCGCAAGAAAACTGACTTCTTTCTGAATGTCATTTAAACTTCCAATGGTTTCTCTTACATGCTGTACATCATCAGGATGAACAAATTCCAACGCATTTTTACCTAATAGATCCGATAGTTTGTAATGAAAACTTTTTATCCATGCATTATTCAGCTTTTTAAAATTGCCATTGTTGTCCGATATACAGAAGAAATCCATATTTACAGTGAAAAAGCTTTCCAGTTCATCTTTCTGCTTTATCAAAGCCAGGTTCGCTTCTTTAACATCTGTAATATCTCTTGCAGTTCCGGTGAATCCTATGATTTCGTCATTACCGTTCCAAATTGGAACTGCTGTAGTCATGAACCAGTGATATTCACCATTTTTATGAAGCAGCCGATAGTCCCGTGCCTCCAGCTGTTCCCCTGAATTATTGATCTGATTGAAGAAGTCATAGATTCTTGGCAGATCTTCCGGATGTACATACGGTTGCAATGGTTCGCCTATAGCTTCTTCCACTGTGTAACCAAGCAGATCTTCCCAGGCTTTTGATAAGAAAGTGAATCTGCCATCAAGCTGCAGGCGGTAAATGATATCATAACTGCTGTCAACTAGGAACCGGTAGTCATCTTCACTCTTTTTAATTTCCAGCTCAAGCTGCTTGCTCTCAGTAATATCAATATGTGTACCAAACATCTGAAGAGGTCTCCCATCCTCTGTCCATGAAACCACTTTTCCTTTGTCAAGGACCCAGATCCAATGGCCCAATTTATGCTTCATCCTGCACTCAAGAGAATAGTATTCTTTCTCTTTGTAGAATAAAGACTCAATTTCTTTATCAGACTTTATCAAATCATCAGGATGAACCAGTTTTCTCCATGTCTCATGAGTGATAGGACTTAACTCGTCTAAAGAGTAGCCTACAATTTCAGCCCAACGTTCATTGTATTTTGTCTCTTCCTTTTGTACACTCCATTCCCATGTACCGGCACGCGTTGCTTCAATGATATCTGCAAATTTTTCCTTCTCAGCGAGATCTCTGATTATTTCTTTCTGTGAGTCTGTATTTTTTAAAGAATCAATGACCTTGAATACACATAAATAAAGTGCTTCATCATTTTCAGTAATCTCATGAAGAAGACTAATGCAACCATCAGCACTCTGCTTTTCACCATTTTTCTTATAAATTCCAGCTTTAAACGCTGTCTTTGTATTTTCATCAATTGACTTACTTATGAATGATCTACTATCTACATCAAATAGTTCATTGAATACTTCGAAGGATTGAATATCACTTTCATGATAACCGAGAATGTGTTTCCAGGTATTGTTGACATAGTAGATCTTTCCTTTCTGATCCATGATATGAATCAGATCAGAAGACATTTCCATTATTACCAGCAGATCTTTTTGGGCTAAAGCTTCTCTTACTGTCATTGTACTACTCCTCTGTAATCTCTTCTTTTAAACTATCAATAAGATGTAATGTCTAATCACTTCAATATTTATCTCATTATATTATATCTTATTATTCAGTTGAACTACAGCACTTATTTATATTTCAGACTACGGTTTATATTATGCTTGCTTGATTTTTATGGATTTTCAGATAAATCGTTTTCATAATATACCTATAACTATTCTATATAGCATAAAAATGAATTATAATAGTAAGCGAGTGACAAATTAAAATAAAAAATAAGGAATTGGACAAAATGATGAAACATAAATATTATGCAATTCTCATTCCATTTATTCTGAGCGGGTGCATGAATAAACCTGCAACAGATCTTCTTATCGAACCCCTATCAGTAGAAGCAGCTGCTCCGCTGGTAACTCTATCAGAGAAAGAAAGCCCTTATGCAGTTGAAGAGGATGAAGTATGTATCAGTGCTGTGGGAGACATCATGGTGCATGAATCTCAATGGTTGTCACAGGCTATCGGGCCTGACACCTATGATTTTAGAGACAATTTTGCACTGGTGAAGGAAATTTTCATTTCCGATGACTTATCCATCGCCAACCTTGAAACTACAATAAATGAAAATAGATCCATTGCAACTTACCCACGTTTCAATTCACCCGACGCCTTGCTTGATGCGCTGAGCTATGCTGGCTTCGATCTCATTGGCACAGCCAATAATCATTCCATGGACACAGGAATGGATGGAATCAATAGCACAATTGACGAACTGGAAGAAAGAAACCTTCAGTATTTCGGTACGCATAAGGATCCGGACGCAAAAAAATATATGATGAAAACCCTGAATGGGATGAAGATTGGTCTTGCATCCTTCAGTACTGCATACATTCATAAGAATTCTGTGGTGATCAATAATATCGATTCCAACGGTATGGAGAAACACGTCAATTACATGGATCTCACCAATGCGGAAAACGCATTCAATGAACTGAAAATCGAAATAGATTCTATGAAGAAGGAAGGTGCAGAATTCATCATACTTTATCTTCATTGGGGAAATGAATACGAAAAATATGCCAATACCTATCAGAAGAATTTAGCGCAGATGCTTATTGATGAAGGCGTCGGCCTGATATTAGGATCACACCCTCATATGGTGCAGGAAATGGAATTCCTCTCCGCTGACAACAACGACCATGAAGGACTTGTCGTATATTCCATGGGCAACTTCCTTTCCAATCAGAGAAATGAAATCTTGAACATGACTGGGACCGAAGACGGAGTCATCTCGAGAGTGATTTTAAAGAGAAATCCAGAAAATAAGATTGTAATTAAAGCTGCACAATTCATTCCGACCTGGATCAACAGGACACAATACGGTGAAGTTTTCAGATACGAAATCGTACCAATCGGCTTGGATCCAGCGGTTTCTGCAAGAAAATATGACGCAGATGTTGACAGCCTTACTGAGTCACTTCAGAACACTTTGAATGCGATCAGCAGTGAACGAGTAATTCAGTTCGAATTCATAGATAAATAAAAAGATACCCATACAGTTTTTTCTGTATGGGTATCTTTTCATTGTATCCTATGACTCCAGTTCTGTATCAGTTTATCTATCTGCTTCGTTCTTGATGGATTCTTCCAGTCAATGATTGCGGTGTCCACTACACTTCCACCATTACTTTCAATCTGACTTCTTATCTGCCTGATTGCATTCTTTCCACCCATGAAAGCAAACGGAAAAAAGTGTGTTACAAAAATATAGAACTTCTTTTCATGGAGTTCTCCAGCTTTATTCAGATAGGCTTTCAATACTGGACTCATGGAGAACCCTCTAACAGGACTTCCAATGATCACAAAATCATACTCTTCGACATTAAGGTGATCCTGAAAGTTGATTTTAGTGATATCTGCTTCATTTTTATTTTCTCCACCAATGGGTTCGATTTTGATGAGTTCAGTTTCCAAACCTTTTTCTTCTAGATTACGTTTGATTCCATTACCTACAGATAATGTATTACCAGTTAATGAATGAATGACGATGGCCGCTTTCATAATTTTACCCCCCTCTT
>DATIRH010000366.1:0-2337 GCA_035469845.1 Proteiniclasticum sp.
GTCAAGAAAAAGCATCGGTGAACTGATGGATATCAGACCAGACTTTGCCAATCTTCTGCGTGGTGGAGAAACAGTGAAAGTTTCCCCGGAAGAAGTGAGGGTCGGAGATGTGATTCTGGTGAAGCCCGGTGAAAAGATGCCTCTGGACGGAACGGTGATAGAAGGTGCTTCCGCCATGGATACATCAGCCCTCACAGGAGAATCCATGCCAAGAGAGGTTATGGTGGATAGTGATGTGCTGGCAGGATTCATCAACAGGAACGGACTTCTGAAAGTGCTTGTGAAGAAATCCTTCGGAGAATCCACAGTGTCGAAGATTCTGGAGCTGGTTGAAAATGCTTCTTCCAAAAAAGCACCTACTGAAAATTTCATTACTAAATTTGCGCGTTACTACACGCCTTTTGTGGTGGTATCTGCGCTTCTCATTGCAGTGATTCCTCCTCTTTTAACAGGTGGAGCATTTTCGGAGTGGATCTACCGTGCACTTGTATTTCTTGTAATCAGTTGTCCGTGCGCGCTTGTGGTTTCCATTCCACTCGGATTTTTCGGCGGAATCGGTGGAGCTTCAAGAAAGGGGATTCTCATCAAAGGTGGTAATTATCTTGAAGCCTTGAACGAAGTGGATACGGTGGTTTTTGATAAGACAGGTACCCTGACCAAAGGAAGATTTGAGCTTACTGAGTTTAAGGTCTTCAATGGGTTTACAGAGAAAGAGCTTCTGGAAGCGGCCGCTTATGCTGAAAGTTATTCAAACCATCCCATAGCAGAATCAATCCTGAAAGCTTATGGAGAAAATATTGAAGAGAAGAAAGTCCTGAAATATGAGGAAATAGCTGGCCATGGAGTTCTAGCTTATCTGGAAGGAAAGAAAATCCTAGCAGGAAACCGCAAACTGATGGAGAAGGAGAACATATCTTTTGAAGAGGTGGAATCCATCGGTACAATCATCTATGTTGCAGTCAATGGAACCTATGCAGGTCATCTGATCATCTCGGACGAGATCAAAGCAGATGCCAAGGAAGCCATCGCTTCACTGAAAGCGCAAGGCATCCGAAGAATCATCATGCTGACAGGAGACCTGAAAGCTGTGGGTGATAAGATCGGTAAAACCCTAGGCATAGATGAGGTCTATTCAGAACTTCTTCCCCAGGACAAAGTGGAGAAACTGGAAGCTTTGCAGGAAGATAAAAATAATAAGGGCAAGATCATTTTTGTGGGAGACGGAATCAATGATGCACCTGTTCTTGCCAGAGCCGACATCGGCTTTGCCATGGGTGATCTGGGCTCTGACGCGGCCATAGAAGCTGCGGATGTGGTGCTTATGACCGATGAACCCAAGCGAATAGGGACAGCACTGAAGATTGCTAAGCGAACCAGAACCATCGTATGGCAGAATATCATATTTGCCCTCGGTGTGAAGGGGATTTTCCTGCTCCTTGGTGCTTTGGGTTTTGCTACCATGTGGGAAGCGGTGTTTGCGGATGTAGGTGTTACGATCATTGCAGTGATCAATGCCATGAGAGCGATGAAAACAGATAATTTATAAGTAAGAATAAATGATTAAACCCAGTACGCCTTCAATTTGATGAAGTCGTACTGGGTTTTTAATGCATTTTTCGTTATTTATTGAGAATTTTCTCAGCTCTTGGTGCTCTCAGCATGGAGGCAGATGGCATATTGGACCCCAGAAGCGGTGTCAGATAATACTTGAACGCTTCTGTGACGTTATTGGCATCCCCATTGATGAATTCATCGGGCATCAGTTTTGTCTTGGCGGCCACTTCATGAAGACTGCTCAGTTTATAATCTACAGAATAGTATCCGGTGCGATGGATCGTGATAGAACCATCCACGTTCTGCCAGATGGCAAACTGAGCGGCTTTTTCGCCCACCTCTCTGGCTTCTCTCTGATCCACATCAGAGACACAGCCGAGGAATGATCTCTGGAGATAGCCGAAGGTGTCAGTTCGGACTCTGCCGATTTTCAGCTTTTCCTTCACCTCTTCGAGCAGAAGATCGCCTAAGGCGCCGGTACCTGATAGAGAGATGTTCCCGTGGGAATCCTTTTCTCTCTTGCCTAGTCTCTCCATGATGGGAACACCATACTCGTCCACGATGCCTTCTGATAAAGCTACAACGCATCTTCCGTGCTGATCATAGATTCTTTTCACATCACTCAAGAAATTGTCCACCTTGAAAGCACGTTCAGGTAGATAGATGAGATGCGGTCCATCGTCAGGATATTTCTGCGCAATGGAAGAAGCTGCCGTGAGAAAACCTGAATTTCTTCCCATGACGACGCCGATATGTACACCAGGAAGCGCTCGGTTATCCAGG
>DATIRH010000367.1:0-4503 GCA_035469845.1 Proteiniclasticum sp.
TATTGCCGGAGCTCTTCTTATTGGTGCAGTTATGGGCGTTGCTCTGACTTTTCTTATCAAATGGTTCACCGGAAGAGGTAACAGACTTTCTGTTACCATCGCAATGGTTGCACTGACTTTAGGTCTGTCAAAGTATCTCGGCTTTTCAGAACTCTTGTCCTGTATGGCCCTAAGTGCTGTCTTCGTCAATTTCTCAAGTACAGCCAATTCTGTATTTGATCAGGTTGAGCGTTTCACACCACCAATCTTCATGATGTTCTTCTTCATATCAGGAGCAGATCTTAATATCGCAATCCTGCCCTCCGTCGGAGCAGTGGGACTGATTTATGTGGTGGTCAGAGTACTCGGAAAAGTATTCGGTGCGACCCTTGGTGCTACTGTCTGCCATTGTGAGGAACCTGTCCGTAAGTACCTGGGCTTCACTCTGATTCCCCAGGCAGGTGTTGCCATCGGATTAGCTTCTGTGGCAGTGGATGCAGTGCCAGCATATGGCCAGACTATAAAAGTCATTATCCTTGCTGCAACAGTTATTTACGAGCTTGTAGGCCCAGTAGCCACAAAAATCGCTTTAACAAAAGCAGGAGACATTCAGCCTGTGCTTCAGGAAAAACTCAGCACAGTTGCATAAATAAGAAAGCATACAGCTATAGTCGAAAGGCTATAGCTGTTTTTTTCATCTGTTCTTTATTGATTTTTGAAATTATGATAAAATGATATCTGTCGCAACAAATAATGATTATCAGTAAACGAACAATTATCTCAGTTTACTATGTCATCTGATCCTAAAGGAGGATTCACCTTGTCTAGTACTTATAAAGCATCCCGATTCAATGCCCTCTCACATACCGAAGAAGAAGGCTTGATTTTATACAACAGTTATACCGGTGCACTCATTGATTTTTCGAAGGAAGAAAAAGAAGACGTCATTGGTCTTCTGAAGAGCGCAGATACTTATCCTGATACAGAAGTCAAAAAAGCGTTAAAGGATAACGGATTTCTGATTGAAGAAAACATCGATGAACTCAAAAGAGCCGAGTTTCTTCATCAGTCCATGCATCGTACAGATATGCTTCATCTCATTTTAATGCCTACAGAGGCCTGCAATTTCAGATGCACCTACTGCTATGAGTCCTTCACAAGAGGAAGAATGACCGATGAAACCATTTCTGGTGTAAAAGCGCTGGTCAGAGAAAAAGCAAAAACATTGAACACGCTGCATATCAGCTGGTTCGGTGGAGAACCGCTACTTGAAATAGATCTTATGGAAGAACTTTCACAAGAATTCCAGGAAATAGCAAAAAGACATGAAATAGCTTATTCCGCAGACATCTCCACCAACGGATACTTCCTGAATAAAGAAGTATTCGAAAGACTTCTTGCCATGGATGTCCGCCAGTATATGATCACCATTGATGGTGTGGAAGCAGTTCACGACAGCAGACGTTTCCTTGTAGGAGGAGGCAAAACATTCAGTGACATCATGGAAAATCTGAAAGGTGCCAGTGAAAGCCTCGAAAACTTCGATATCAGCATCCGAGTGAACTTCGATCAGGACAATCTGAAAGAGACAGAAGAACTTACAGATTATCTGAAGACATACTTTGCCGGTGATAAGAGGTTCGGAATCCTTTATCGACCTGTCGGAAGATGGGGTGGTGAACATGATGAGGATATTCCGATCTGCTCTCACATGACAGCCAACAAAAAAATCTGGGAGTTTACAGCAGATGCAGTGGACAAGAACCTTTTCATGAGTTCCTCCATCGCAGGCATGATCATGCCTGCAGGTTCCGTCTGCTATGCGGCCAAACCAAATGCACTGGTCATCGGCTCCAATGGTCAGCTCTATAAATGCACCACTGCCCTTGACGCTGACATAAACCACGTGGGTCAGCTAAGCGCAGATGGAAGCCTCAATCTTGATTATGATAAGATCATCTCATGGGTAACCTCCGGGGAAGAAACAGACTCCACTTGTCAGTCCTGTTTCTACAGACCTTCCTGTCAGGGAAATCACTGTCCATGGTATAGAATGCTTACAGGTGACAGACCTTGCCCATCAGAGAAGAACAATATCAGAAAAGTGCTGAATCTCATATGGAAAAACAGTCTGGCATAATAGATGATTTTTTTGAAAGGAGGTGAGTCAATGCGTATACTAAGACCTGCAGTT
The DNA here is from genome assembly GCA_035469845.1 of Proteiniclasticum sp. Classification (GTDB taxonomy): domain Bacteria; phylum Bacillota; class Clostridia; order Clostridiales; family Clostridiaceae; genus Proteiniclasticum. The sequence continues at coordinate 2,174 of DATIRH010000367.1, forward strand.
GCTCCTGCAAAGGTGAATTCCGGAAGAATCCTGAAGGCTGCTCCTGGAAACCTGAAGTAGTCAGAATGACTGCATGAATATAAATTAAAAAGACGCCAGATGGCGTCTTTTTAATTCTGATTTATAATGCAAAGCCCCACAGCATCAATTCATGCTGTGGGGCTACTTCAACTTATTCCTATTTCACTACTGATGCTTCATAAATATCTCTGACGGCTCTTTCAAGGCTGGAATTGAATCTGATGTCGCTGTATGAATGATTCAGCCCTTCCATCAATGCTCTTGAAAAACTTGCAATGAGCCCTGGATGGCGTTTAAGAAGCTTAATGGATTCTTCTCTGCTGTAGCCTCCAGAAAGTGCTACGACACGCATCACTCTCGGATGCTCTATAAGCTCTGTATAGAATCCATCTTCCTCAGGAATAGACAGTTTCAGCATGACCACTTCGTCTTCAGGAAGCTTCTCCAGATGATTCAGAATCTCTCTTTTCAGAATCACTTCAGATTCTTTTTTATCAGGACTCTTGATATCCACTTCAGGTTCAATAATCGGAATGAGTCCCTCATCGAGAATCTTTCTGCCGATCTCGAACTGCTGCGCTACAATTTCTTTGATTCCTTCTTCATCTGCTTTTTTGATCAATGAACGCATTTTTGTTCCGAAGATATTATATTCTTTGGCTTTTTCAAGAATCTCACCGAGATTGTCAATGGGTTTCATCAGTTGAACTCCATTTTTCTCCTCGGCTAAGCCTTTATCCACTTTAAGAATAGGGATAATCCCCTTTTTCTGCCATAAATAATCCGCTGTAGGCATTCCTTCTACGGTTCTCTCCATGGTCATCTCGAATAGAATCGCAGCAAGAATATGTTCAGAATTAAAAGCTGGGCTGGTCATGACTCTTGTTCTCATTGCATGAACCAGATCAAACATTTCCTTCTCATCTTTGTACTGATCCTTTTCGATTCCATAGCCTGCCAGCGCTTTTGGTGTACTTCCACCACTTTGATCCAGGGCGGCAATAAATCCCTTACCCTGTCTCATTCTCTGAAACTGTTCCATATTCATTTGACATCCCTCACTTTCCTATATTCTAGTCAATCTAATAATCAACCTTATATACTTCCATGATAGGCTTTAAAGAAAAAATTGTCAAAATATTTAGGCTATTGAGCGCTGTACTAATTGACTTCACAGGTTCCTTAACCTACTGCATTTCCTGGGTTTAAAGGAGTTTCTCTTTATTTACTTGATCAGATCGTCCACTCCATTGATGATGGTCTGTTCATTTTCATCGATGGGGATGACAATGCACTTCTGACCATCGATGATCTGGCTTCTGATCTTTGAAACCTTCTCTTCCTTTACACGGAGAATCACATCATACTCTCCACTTTCTTCTTTTTCCTTTTCCTTTTTCACTTTATCAAGTTCGCTATGGAGAATGGTCACTTCTTTCTTCAGATGCTGCTCTTTTTCTCTTTGTTCTCGTTGCTTCAGCACCTTCGTGTCGATGAGGCTCTCCGCCATGGGCAGATTCTCTCCATAGTAGGATTCATAGGAATCTGTGATTTCCTTTGCCAGATTTTCCGGAACACCGCTGTCCTTCAAAATTCCTCTCACATCCGTATGCGTGAGCACCATGGGATCCATATCAACGAATTCACTGTTTGATTTATACTCAGATACCATCCCATGCAGCTGATCCTGGACTTCCATGAATATTTCTTCAGACGGCTGATTTCCGGCATCAAGAGATCCCTTCACCATGGCCTGGAAAGATTCCTTCTGAATCTGCGCAGTTTCTACGTTAAGGCAGCCAAGCACATCTTCCATCAGCTCAGGATGTGGGTCCTTCGCATTTTTCGTGAAATACATCACTGCATCCTGATCCTGACTTCTGTCGATGAACGCTGGATAAACAAATCCGTGCTTCGGCATCTCCACCACCCAGTCCCTGTGACGGGCTCTGATGGTGTTTTCATCTTCAATGTAACTTAGCCCCGGATCTGACAGTGAGACAGGACACACGGCACATAGGACGTATTCATAGACCTCTTCTGATTCATCCAGCTTTATGTTGTCTTCTGTCTTCGTCATCACATCATAGGCATCATGAAACAGGAGGATGATAAAGTTTCCTACATAGTGATAGTTTTCAATAATACTCTCGTAAAGAGTATCCAGAAGATCATCTTTCAGCAGCCTGCTTCGCTTGAGATCCATGAAGAAGCTCTGCTTCTCGCTGATTTCTCCCACTTCATCATGAAATCTCAGTTCCAGAAGATTATTTCCTACAGTTCCTGTGAGCACCTTCTTTGCAATCTCC
>DATIRH010000368.1:0-13897 GCA_035469845.1 Proteiniclasticum sp.
GGATGATGCAAGAATGGTTGCAGATACTTTAGAGATCCCATTTTATGTCATGAATTTCAAAGAAGTATTCAGAGAAAAAGTAATAGATTATTTCATGGAGGAGTATTTAGAGGGTAGAACCCCGAATCCTTGTGTAGCATGTAATAAATATATCAAGTTTGACGAGCTTCTTCATCGCGCAGAATCTCTTGGTGCTGATTATGTGGCTACAGGTCACTATGCAAAGATTTATGAGAAAGATGGCAGAATGGTCATCGAAAAGGCGGAAGATGATACAAAGGATCAGACTTATGCTCTATACAATCTGACCCAGGAGCAGCTCCGTAAAACTCTGATGCCTTGCGGTGACTTTAAGAAAAGCAGAATCAGAGAAATTGCGAAAGAAATGGATCTAGGAGTCCACAATAAAAAAGACTCCCAGGAAATCTGTTTCATCGACGATAATGACCATGGAAGATATATCTATGAGAAGAAGCCTGAATTGAGATTACCAGGAAACTTCGTTGACCCTGAAGGAAATGTCATAGGACAGCATAAAGGAATTGCTTACTACACAATCGGACAACGTAAAGGGCTGGGCCTTTCCATAGGAAGACCTGTCTTTATTTCCAAGATTGATAAGGAGTCCAATGAAGTAGTGCTGACTGATGAAAGTGCATTATTTAAAAGCACCCTTATAGCTGATGACATGAACTGGGTTTCTAGAGATGAAGTCACAGAACCCTATAAAGCGAAAGCGAAAATCAGGTACTCTGCAAAACCTGCGGAATGCACAATTTATCCTTTAGAGAAGGGTAGAGTCAAGGTTGTTTTCGAAGAGAAGCAAAGAGCCATCACAAAAGGACAGGCAGTGGTATTTTACGAAAATAATTGTGTGTTAGGTGGAGGAACAATCTACGATATTGAAGATTAGGAACATTGAGAGAAGCTTGTATGGACAGCTTCTTTTTTTTGCGTTCTCATTGACCAGTAGATAGATTGAAGGTATGATAATAATATGTCATATTAGACTATATTCTATGAAGTACAGTATAAGGAGATTTAAGATGGCAAAAAGATTCTGGGTGCCCTATGCACCTTATGATGTGGAAAGCATCAGAATGTGGCTTAATGAAAAGGCTGAAGAAGGGTATCGTCTTAAGGTGATGAAACCTTATTTTGCTGTATTTGAAGAAACGGATAGAGCATCTCTGAAATTTCATCTTGAGCCAACGGTCAAAGATGCCAATAAACCGGATGATGGAATTATAGAGACGCGCGCTGAAAGAGGATGGACCTACGCAGGGACACTGCAAGATCAGTTTCATGTATTCTATGCGGATGAAAGAACGCCTGATTTTTATTCGGATCAGAATGCTGTGAAGTGGAAATATGAAGAAAAACTGAAAAAGGAAAGATGGGGGGTCTTCTGGGCGATTCTTTGGTTTATACCTCTAGTTCTATTAGAGATGAACATGCTGTACGGATCTAGAAATCCAGTTTTATGGGTTATCGAAAATCTTCAAGCGCATCATATAGTAGTACTCGTTTTATTGTTCTCAGGTGTTATAGCTAAGCTGATAACTTATAGAAGACACAGGAAATATGTGGAACATCTTAATGAGAAACAGGACTTTTATATACCGTCGACGGGCATGTTCAGAATGGTGAATCTCATTGGCAATGTGCTGTTCTTCACTGTAGCTATAGGAATATTCTTACTGGCCATTACTTCAGTTGATGAAGCTTATGAAGATGACACAACGAATGATTTCGGCCAAGTAATTGACTTGCTGGAACTTGAACAGCTGAGAGATCCGGATTTAGTGGATAATATCAATGTTGAATTTGATCTTTTTGCGTATATTGATGAGAGTTTATTTCTGGGTGAAAAGATTACGCTGCATCAGAGTGCAGAATTTCTTCGTTCATATAGTCCTGGACTGACAACGACCTATTATAGGACAAAATCTAAGGGGATCACGAAAGTACTGGAAGAAGAGCTGATTCAGCAGGGTATTGAGAATACAAGCGACACTGATTCTGTCAAGGAAATGTATTCAGGTGTATCTGTAAGCTATTTTGATGTTCCAGAACTTAGAACGATGATTTTATCCCATGAAAACCGGTTGTTAAGATTGGAATATAGAGGAAGACTCGATTTAAAAGACTGGAAAGCACTTATCGCTGAAAAGTTTCTAAAGAGAATAGAAGACCCTGATGGAGAATAGAGGAGTGTATTCAATTGAAATTCAAGCCTAGAACACTACTGATCGCAGGACTTTTCATCATACTTACTCTGATTTACTATTTTATTTATCGAAATGATGCATTTTTCATAGGAGCAGCGATGCTCATTATGGTCTTATGGCTGCAACTTTCTGGGGGATGGAAACCGAAGAGAAGACAGAAGAAATCAAAGAATAAAAAATAGAAAGCAGTAAAAAATAGACCTGCAAAGGTCTATTTTTTACTGCCTATTTATATTGAATTGCATTGGTAGGACATGCGCGGATACATTCACCGCAGACAAGACAATCTTCTTTGACGATTTCATGCTTTTCATTTTTTATGACTGCTTTTGATGGACATACCCTAGCGCACTTAGTACAGTTTACGCAAAGATCAGATTGAATCAGTACAAAATGGTTTGCCTTCTTTGACGGAAAGCTGAGAAATAATCCGTAGGGGCAAAGAAACCTGTGCCATAACTCTTCATGGAAGAATAGTGTTAATATTGCACCGAACAGAACCATGGCGGGAAGTACTGGAAGTTTTATACCTGATATGGCAGCAAAGATGAATAATGCAATAAATATACCCAGTACTAGAATACGTGTGATCGGTTTTTCGAGTAGAGATGGTATTTTTCGATCTTTAAGTTTCAACTTGCGTTTTATCCAATTCATGGGCTTCATCAATGTATTGATGGGGCAGACATAGCCGCAATAGATTCGGCTGAAAAGAAATGCCAGAATCATGGATGCGACAAAAAGAATCATCCAAATCTGTGGCTTACCCAGGATGACCAGAATACTGAAAAGCAAGAGGAAGAATACCTGAATAGTCACCTGTAATTTTTTATTTTTCATACTTATACCTCGCATACTTTCATGTTGATTTCTTCTAAGCATACTGCTAGTATGAATAATATAGTGTTACCATGGTAACTAAGGTGTGAAGAAATGAAACTGAATGATTATATCGAAGAACTTACTCATATGCCTCTCTTTGAAGATTTCAAAAAAGAGGAGCTTTATGAAGTTCTTATGAAAAGGGGAACAACGCTGCATAAATATCATAGAAACGAAATGATTTATCTTCAAGGTCAAACCGCAAGCAAGATGGATATTGTGCTGTGCGGAAAAGTTTCAGTTCAGAGATTAGATGAGAATGGAAATGTACTTCGTATAGAAGACTTCAGGAAAGGTTCTCTGATTGGTGCCAATCTCATATTTTCATCATTTAAAACCTATCCCATGACGATTATATCGGAAGAAGAAACAGTGCTGCTTTCTCTGGAAGCCCCACTGATTCTTCATCTTTGCAGTGCAGACCAGGACTTTATGCGGAAATTTCTGCAAGCGGTGTCTGATCGTACGCTGGTACTTACGAGTAAAATTGAAGAAATTTCTCCCGGGACACTACGGAAAAAACTGTTGGATTATATTGCCTATGAAAAGAAGTTTCAGAAGAATAACACCATCAGGATAGATGGTACTAAAAAACAACTTGCAGAAAGATTGGGTGTGCAGCGAACTTCATTAAGTCGTGAACTTCAGAAAATGAAAAATGAGGGTCTCATCGATTATGACAGAGATACGATAACATTAAGACCTGATCATGGGCATAGAAAAAGAGACTCAAAACACTGAGTCTCTTTTTCCTATTCAAGGGGAGAAAAGGATAAAAAATCTAAAACTTGTCTACATCTCTTAGATTTCTATCTAAATCATATGGCTTTTCAGCATCGAAAGGTTTGTCTTCATCAAGATGCCTTTCATGACCTTCTATAACATGCTTGGTATTTTCTCTATCCGATTCTGTATGTAATTCTTCGTTCCATTTAGTATCATGTGTGTCAATTCTACCTTCATGAGCCGGATTGACTTTTTGAGGGTCGACTTTCTTATCCAGAATCTTATCTAAATCTTTATTCTTATCCACTTTAATGGTCAAATCCTCGTCTTCTGTGTGCTTATAACTGTCTTTGTCATAGTTCGTAGTACCTGTATGCGTTCCAGCTACAGTGTCTTTGTGAGTTTCTGAACGATCACGATGACTATAGGTATCTCTATTTAGGCTTTCATTCTCATAAAAATTATCATATGCCTTATCGCGCTTCATTTCATCATCATCAACGAGTACCAGGATATCACCATCATTGATTCGTTCTTCATATTCTTTGGCTTCAACTTCAGGAACACCGTAATCTACAAGTGCTCCAGCAAGGCCTCCTACAGTTCCGCCTGCAAGGGCTCCTGTGATTGCTGCAGCGATAGGTCCTGCTGCAACGATGGGACCAACACCAGGAATAGCTAGTGCTCCGAGTCCTAGGAGTAGTCCGCCTAGTCCTCCGATTGTGCCTCCTGTTACTGCTCCAGCAGCAGCACCACTTGCTGTATTCTGATCATTCGTTATATCTTTACCTACTTTAGCTGTAAGTGAATCGTGCCTTTTTTCATCCTTTGTGATGATTGAGATTTCTTCGTCCGTGTACCCGGATGATCTTAATCCATCAATAGCTTTAATTGCAAGTTCTTCTGTTTTGAAAATTCCTATAATTTTTTTCATTGTTATCCTCCTATGGTTTCGTGTATGTCAGCCAAAATACTGACCTTGTCTATATACTAGGTTGTCTATAAAAACTCCCAGTGTCTGTTTTAAAGACAACAAGGAAACTGGTTGAAAACAATGCATTAATATAGTTAACAGAATTGTGAAATAACTGAAAAAGTATGAACCTTAAAGCCAAGCTATGAAGTGTTTATGCAAATTAAGAAGATATGTTTAAACTTCATGGGTCTGATCAGGCCTCATGGACTGATTCAGAAGTCTTATATTGGCAAAAATGTGAGAGGTTTTCATTTGTATAGCTTTGTTGTCTCAGGAATGTAAGAAAATCAATAAATATTCGGTGAAAAGGTTCAGTGAGAACTGTTCGACCAGATTTGTCTTTTAGAATCTACAGAAATAATACAACCAAGTTTCAACCAAGTTCTAGTACCATAATTATTGACTTTGTTCTAAGCAATGAGTATACTTTATAAGTAATTAGTGAATACTATATAATATAAGACGTTGAAGAGGAAGAGTACTCATCAGAATCTACCATTTAGAGAAGAGGCGGTTGGTGAAAGCCTTTGGAGAGAGATGAAGAAGCTGCCTTGGAGTCTCATTCTTAAGAGAGATGGATGCTCTGCATTCATAACTAGGGTGGTACCGCGGAAGTATAGCTTTCGTCCCTTATCGGGATGAGGGCTTTTTTTGTTGCAGTTAATAATTAAATATAAAAAGATTATAATATATGGAGGCAAAATGATGGAAAAACTAACTACCAATGAAATCAGACAAAAATACTTAGACTTTTTTAAAGAGAAAGCACACTATGTTATGGAGAGCTTTCCCTTAGTGCCAAAGGACGATAAATCACTTCTGCTGATCAATGCAGGCATGGCACCGCTCAAGCCTTATTTCACAGGCGTAAAGGTACCTCCTTCAAAGAGGGTGACCACTTGTCAGAAATGTATTCGAACAGGCGACATCGATAACGTAGGCCGTACAAAACGCCATGCCACTTTTTTTGAAATGCTGGGTAATTTTTCATTTGGAGATTATTTCAAAGAAGAAGTGATTCCTTGGGCATGGGAATTCGTCACTGAAGTGCTGAAAATTGATAAGTCAAAACTGTATGCAACGGTATATTTTGAAGATGATGAAGCATTTGAAATCTGGAAAAACAAAACAGATATGCCTCCTGAAAGAATCTTCCGTCTTGGAAAAGAAGACAATTTCTGGGAAATCGGCGTCGGACCCTGTGGTCCATGCTCAGAAATCCATTACTATAAAGGAACAGATAAAATTGAAACCACTGAAGATTTCATAGCCGCTTCGGACCGTGATGAAATGACGGAATTCTGGAATCTTGTGTTTACGCAATTTGATAAGGATGAAGAGGGCAATTACAATCTGCTGGCAAATCCGAATATAGATACAGGCATGGGTCTCGAAAGAATGGCAACCATCATGCAAGGTGTGGATTCAATATTCGATATTGATGTCCTGAAGAATATCATGAATAAGGTTACTGAAGTAACTGGTAGTGTGTATGGTGCAGATAAGGAAGCAGATGTTTCCATCAGAATCATAGCAGACCATGTGAAGAGTATTGCTTTTCTGATCGGTGATGGCGTTCTGCCTTCCAACGAAGGGAGAGGTTATGTTCTGAGAAGACTTTTAAGACGCGCTGCAAGACATGGTAGAGTTTTAGGCCACAAAAAGCTGTTCCTGAACCAGATTATTTCAGCTGTGATGGAAAGCTACGGCAAGGCATATCCGGATCTTCTGGAGAGAAGGGAATATATTGAGAAAATTGTAGACCTCGAAGAAAAGAAATTCCACGAAACACTGGATGCTGGGATGGAAATGCTTCTCGGCTTTGTAGAAGAGACGCAAGGAAACACCTTCAGCGGAGAACATGCATTCAAGCTATATGATACTTACGGGTTTCCATTGGAGCTGACTGAAGAAATCATTGCTGAAAAAGAAATGAAGATTGATTTAGATGCCTTCAAGAAAGAAATGAACTATCAGAGACAGAGAGCTCGTGCGGCAAGAGGTGAAAGCTCCTATATGGGTTCTGAGCATTCTGGTATCGATGTACTTGGAGAAAGTATTTCGACAGAATTCACAGGATATGATACCTTGGAGGAGGAAACGAGCATTCTCTATATCTTCAATGAAGATGAAATAGTGGATCATTTAGAAGCAGGACAAAAAGGATATGTTGTATCAGATAAAACTCCGTTTTATGCAGAAATGGGAGGCCAGGTCGGTGATGTGGGAACCATTTACTCTGAACAATTTAAAGTAGAAGTGAAAGACACCAGAAAAAGCAAGAATGGCAATACAGTTCATCTGGTGACTGTAATCGAGGGGAATCTTACGACTGGAAAAGCGAAGTTTGAAGTTTCCAGGCCTGTTCGTACGAGTACTGAAAGAAATCACACGGCAACCCATCTTCTTCACAAAGCACTGAAGATGGTTCTTGGAAATCATGTCAATCAGGCAGGGTCTATTGTTCAGCCAGATAAACTGAGATTTGATTTCAATCACTTTCAGCCTATGACAGAAGAAGAGATCAGTCAGATTGAACATATCGTCAATGAAGAGGTTCTTACTGCAACACCTGTGAATACCACGATTATGTCCATGTCTGAAGCAAGAGCAACAGGCGCAATGGCTCTCTTTGATGAAAAATATGGGGATGAAGTACGCGTGTTATCAGTGGGAGGTTTTTCAAAGGAACTTTGTGGTGGAACCCATGTAAAGAACTCAGGAGAAATCGGATTGTTTAAAGTGACTTCTGAAACGGGTATCGCATCGGGTGTGAGAAGAATTGAAGCGGTAACAGGAATGAACTCATTTAAGCTTTTCAACGAAAGAGAGAAGACGCTGAATGATATTCAGGATCTTGTTAAGGCCAGTAAAAATGATGTTGTAAATAAAGTGGCTGCCAACATTATTGAAGTGAAAGCACTTCATAAGGAATTGGAAGAAACTAGAAAGACGCAGTCATTAGGTTATGTGGATATCCTTCTTAAGAGCAAAGAAGAGATCAATGGAATTCAGCTCGTAAGAGGAGAAGTGGAAAACATCGAAGCTGGAGAGCTGAGAGATCTGACAGAGAAAGTTCTTGATAAACTGCAATCAGGAGTTGTTGTTCTAGCGGCTAAAGGCGAAGACAAAGTTAATTTTTCGATTATGATTTCGAAAGATAAAGTAAAAGAAGGCCTTCATGCAGGAAAGATGATCAAAGAAATTGCAGCCATTGCTGGTGGAGGCGGAGGCGGAAGACCTGATATGGCTCAAGCCGGTGGAAAGAAACCTGAAAAACTCCAGGAAGCACTTGGAATAATAGACGAACTTCTCAAGAAATAAGTTAATTCAGAAGTTGTCTATACAATTTAAGCAGAATAATTTATAATATAGATAGTAAGGCACTATTTTCAAGGGGGTGAAGCTGCAGAGCAGCGTTGTTTATGAATAATAAAGATCATACCATGCAATTTGACTTTGAGAATGATAAGAAAGATCTGACCAAAGCAATACTTGAAGAAGTATATAATGCACTAAATGAAAAGGGATATAATCCCGTAAATCAGCTGGTTGGATATATTATTTCTGGTGACCCGACGTATATCACAAACTACAATGGAGCAAGAGCCCTAGTAAGAAAACTTGAGAGGGATGAAATCCTTGAAGAAGTTCTGAAGTCCTATTTAAACATTAAATAATAGGGAGGGATACCTTGAAGAAGGTATCCCTATTGCTTTTATTTTCATTATGTGTAAGAATGATACGATAAAAACATAAGGTTTTTAAGAAATGTTTGATACGATATAATAGTATCAATTTGAAAGGATTTAAATTTATTGATGAGGTATATGGGATTGGATGTGGGCGATAGAACCATAGGGGTTGCTGTAAGCGATCCGTTAGGTTATACCGCACAAGGATTAACTACCGTGAGAAGAAAATCACTTGAAAAGGATTTTGATAAGCTTCGAGAGATTTTCAAAGAGTATGAAATTCAAGGGATCGTTGTGGGACTTCCTAAAAATATGAATGGAACCATTGGGCCCCAGGCAGAAAAGACTATGGAATTTGGCAGGGTTCTGGAGGAAGAATTTGGACACAAAGTGATTTACTGGGATGAGAGGCTGACAACCATGGCTGCACACAGAGCCATGCTGGAAGCGGATATGTCCAGAAAGAAGAGAAAAACTCTGGTAGATAAAATTGCAGCCACGTATATACTTCAAGGATATTTAGATAAAATTAGCAGCACAAAATAAACAAAGAGGTGAAAATTATGGAAGATATGACAGATCTAATTGTACTTACTGATGAAGATGGAAACGAAGTTGAAGTTGAAGTCGTAACAAGAATGGAAATAGAAGATGTTGAGTATTTCATCGTTTCTCCCGTCGATAGTGATGAGGAAGAGCCAATATTCACAGCCATGAAGGTTGTGTATGACGAAGAAGGCAATGAATTTTTCGAAACTGTTGACGATGATGTAGAAATAGCCATGATTGAAGAGGCATATAGCGTTATGTTCGACGAAGACGGACTGAATTAATATGGTAACGACTTATACCAGTGAGGATATTCAAAAAATAATTAGTAAACTTAAGAAAAGCGGTTACAAATTAACGCCCCAAAGACAGGCAATCGTGGATACGATAACTGAAAGTGTGGGTAAGCATTTAACCGTGGAAGAAATATTTGACATCGTAAAAGTGAGAAGACCGGAAATCGGTCTTGCCACCGTATACAGAACAATCATGCTTATGCATGATGAAAATATTGTTACACGACTAGATCTTAAGGATGGAACAGCACGATATGAACTGACCAGGACAGATGAAGAACATACACATCATCACCTGGTTTGTATCAAGTGTTCCAAAGTATACGAGTTTATGGGTGACCTCCTGGATCCTTTAGAAGAGGAGATTGGGAAAAAGTATAATTTCAAAATTCTCGATCATAGCCTTAAATTTTACGGTATTTGTAATGAGTGCGCTAAAGAGGAAGAAATTAAGGAGGAAATTAATAATGGTAAAAGAGAAGGATAATGTTAAAATTATACCTCTTGGCGGTACAAATGAAATTGGCAAGAACATGACAGTAATAGAATACAAAGATGAAATCATCGTGGTGGATAGCGGATTGAAATTCCCGGATGATGACATGCTTGGTATTGATGTAGTCATCCCTGATATTACATATCTTGTAAAGAATCAGGAAAAAATCAAAGGTATTTTTATTACCCACGGACATGAAGACCATATTGGAGCACTGCCATATGTGTTAAAGCAGATCAATGTTCCGGTTTATGCAACAAAGCTGACAGCAGCTTTGATAAATCTGAAACTTGTAGAGCATCGCATACAGGATGTGGTGAAGATCAATATAGTGAAGGCAAAAGATGTGATTAAGCTGGACAATATGTCCGTTGAATACATTAAGGTGAATCATTCCATTGCAGATGCCTGTGCACTTGCGATACATACTCCGCTTGGAGCAGTAGTACATACAGGTGACTTTAAAATAGACTATACACCTGTTGACGGAGAAGTGATTGATCTGGAAAGATTTGCAGAATTAGGTAAAAGAGGTGTATTAGCCCTTTTATGCGATTCGACAAACGTAGAAAGAGAAGGATTTACCATCTCTGAGTCTTCAGTGGGAGATAGCTTTAAAAGAATATTCCATGGCGTTCAGGGAAGAATCATCATTTCAACTTTCGCATCCAATATTCATAGAATTCAGCAGATTATTGAAGCGGGTATTGCTGCGGGAAGAAAGATAGCGGTTTCCGGAAGATCTATGGAAAATATCATTCCGATCGCCATCGATTTAGGATATATAACCATTGACGAGAAACATCTGATTTCTATCGACGATGTCAGAAAGTATCCTGATAATCAGATCGTGATTGTTACAACTGGTAGCCAGGGAGAACCAATGGCTGCGTTGTCAAGAATGGCAAACAGCATGCATAGAAAAATCCAGGTGAAACAGGGAGATACTGTAGTATTTTCATCTTCACCAATTCCTGGAAATGAAAAACCAATCTTCAGAACCATTGACAAACTGGGACAGCTTGGAGCAGATGTTGTTTATGGTAAACTTGAAGCGATTCACGTATCAGGACATGCATGCAAGGAAGAAATCAAACTGATGCATACGCTGACAAAGCCACGCAACTTTGTTCCTATTCATGGTGAGTACAGAATGCTTAAGGAACACAGAGACCTTGCTATAAAGCTTGGTTTAAGTGCAAACAACATTGTGATTCCTGAAAACGGTGATGTGATTGAAGTATTCCGTAAAGGAATCAAGAAGGTTGGCACTGTAAACTCTGGACATGTACTGATTGATGGCTTAGGTGTAGGAGATGTTGGAAGAATCGTACTTCGAGACAGAAAACATTTATCCGAAGACGGGATCATCACTATAGTTGTAACCATGGACAAGGAAAGCGGACTAGTGGTTGCAGGACCTGATATTATAACAAGAGGTTTTGTTTATGTGAAAGAAGCTGAAGCGCTGATGGACAGCTCCAGAAAAGTTGTGACTGATGCACTGACCGAATGTGAAGATAAGCATATTACTGATTGGAACATATTGAAGAACATCATTAAGGATGCACTGAAGAATCACCTTTTCGAGAAAACAAAGAGAAGACCAATGATTCTACCAATCATCATGGAAGTATAATAGGAGGGCAGATACGTTGAATATATATGACAAATTCAATGAGTTGGCAGCTGAATTGAAGGTAAACCCTGATGTGGTAGCCTTTAGAGAAGCAGCTCTAAAAATTCAATCTGATGAAAACAAAACAAAAATGCTTGAGGATTTCAGAAGGATCCAGATAGCTGCTTATACAGAATCAATGGAGAGTGGTAAAGTCTCAGATGAAACCACTGAACAGATGCAGAACTTTGCATCTGTAATTAAAACCAATCCTGATATCAATGAGTATCTGCAAGCGGAAGTGAGATTCTCAATTTTATTTGAAGATATGATGAAAATCATCAATGATGCAGTTGGTGTAGATGTTATTGGAGCTGGAAAGTAATATATTTTAAAAATAGAATTACAATTAGGAAAGCGGCAGGATGAATTCTTGCTGCTTTCTTTATTGAAAGAGTTCATTTATGCGAAAATGCATAATAATTTGAATTTAAATCGATTACATGTAATATGGCGGAGGTAATCTTAACACAAAGTTAAGTTTTCGTGCTATAATACATTGTTAGATACAAAAAATGGAGGAATAAAATGTCATATAAGAGAGAGAATGTCAGAAACATAGCAATCATTGCCCACGTTGACCATGGTAAAACCACCCTTGTGGATGCTATGCTTAGACAGTCAAATAAACATAGAAGCAATGAAAAGGTAGAAGAGAGAGTAATGGATTCCAATGATCTTGAAAAAGAGAGAGGAATTACAATTCTTTCAAAGAACACATCTATAACATACAAAGGTTATAGAATCAATATTGTTGATACACCTGGTCATGCTGACTTTGGTGGAGAAGTGGAAAGAGTACTCATGATGGTAGATTCAGTTCTGCTTGTCGTGGATTCCAATGAAGGAGCCATGCCTCAGACAAAGTTTGTATTAAAGAAAGCACTTGAAGCTGGACTTAATCCTATGGTTGTTGTTAATAAGATAGACAAGAAAGATGCAAGACCTGATGAAGTTATTGACGAAGTCTTTGACCTCTTCGTGGAACTGGGAGCGTCTGATGAACAGTGTGATTTTCCAATCATATACGCATCAGCTAAAGACGGATACTCAGGTAATAATTTAGAAGATGAGATGTCGGATATGATTCCACTCTTTGATAAAATTGTTGATTTTGTGAAGCCTCCAGAAGGAGACATCGCTGGACCACTTCAGATGTTGATCACAACACTTGATCACAACAATTTTGTTGGAAAGATTGCTATTGGTAAGATTGTAAGAGGTATTGCCAAAAGAAATCAGGCTATTGCATTAATTAGTGCAGATGGTACAATTAAGAAAACAACTATATCCAATCTCTATCTATATGATGGAATAAAGAGAGTAGATACTGAAGAAGCTGCTATTGGTGATATCGTTGCAATTTCAGGTCTTGGAGATGTTCATATCGGTGATACGCTGACTGATGCAAATGCACCGGAAGCGCTGCCATTTGTTCATATTGATGAACCGACATTGTCAATGAATTTCATGGTTAATGATTCACCTTTTGCCGGCCAGGACGGAAAATATATCACATCAAGACATCTTAGAGATCGTCTGATGAAAGAGCTTGAAACGAATGTTTCACTTCGTGTAAATGAACTTACACCTGATACATTTGAAGTATCAGGAAGAGGAGAACTTCATCTTTCAATCCTCATTGAAACTATGAGAAGAGAAGGATTTGAAATTCAGGTCTCAAAACCTAGAGTAATCAACAGAGAAATTGATGGAGTGAACATGGAACCTATGGAGTATCTGACCATAGACGTGCCTGAAGAATTTATGGGTAACGTGATGGAGAAACTCGGACCAAGAAAAGGTGAAATGGTAAATATGACTTCTGCAGTGAATGGTTATACAAGACTTGAGTTTGTAATTCCAGCAAGAGGTCTTATCGGATTCAGAAGTGAATTTATGACTGATACACGTGGAAATGGTATTATGAATCATGTGTTCCAGGGTTATGAAAAAATCAAGGGTGAGATGCCTGGAAGAAGCAGAGGTTCTCTAGTAGTCTTTGAAACAGGAGAATCAATCACATATGGCCTGTATAATGCACAAGAAAGAGGTACACTCTTTATTGAAGCAGGAATGCCGGTTTATGCTGGAATGGTTTGTGGAGAATGCTCAAGAGCAGAAGATATCGATGTCAACGTATGCAGGAAGAAGCAGCTGACAAATACGAGATCTTCAGGCGCTGATGATTCATTGAAGCTGGTTCCGGTGAAGAAAATGACACTGGAAAACTATCTTGAGTTTGCCGCAGATGATGAAATTGTAGAAGTAACTCCTCTGAATATTAGATTAAGAAAGAAGTTTTTAGATCATACTCAAAGAAAGAGAGCTTCAAGAAAATAAATAGTATTTGAATGATTATAAGCCA
>DATIRH010000369.1:0-13600 GCA_035469845.1 Proteiniclasticum sp.
AGAGATTGATGTTTTCCATCAGAATATCATAGGTCTCTCTGAACTTTTCAAGCAGAATGACTTCCTTGGCTCCTCTACTTGCACATTCAAGCCCTAGACTTCCGGTTCCCGCAAACATATCCAGCACTTTTGCTCCATATATTTTATGATTTATGATATCGAACATGGAGACCTTTATCCGATCAAGCGTCGGTCTAGTAGCTCTCATTTCACCTTTTTCAGTGATTCTGCCTTCATTTTTGGGTGAGAGCAGTTTTCTTCCCTTTGCAGTACCCGAAATGATTCTCATGTCACATTCTCCTCTAATTCAAACAGATAAAATTCATACTTCTTGAAATCTTATCAAGGAATTCATTTTTCATTCTGATTTCTTCGGGACGTTTCCCGTTATATACTTTCTTCGCATAATGATTAGCTTTCAGGAAAAGTTCATAGTCAACTGCGAGGTTAGATAAAACAAGACCTGAATGACCGCTCTGGTTTACACCAAAGAGCTGTCCTGTACCTCTTTGCTTCAAGTCTTCTTCTGCAATATAGAATCCATCATTGCTTTTCACCATGATCTCCAGCCTCTCTCTTGTCACCTGGCTTCTGATATTTGCCATCATGATGCAGTAAGACTGATACTCACCACGGCCGACACGACCTCTTAACTGGTGAAGCTGTGCCAGACCAAACCTTTCCGCATTTTCTATCACCATGACACTGGCATTGGGCACATTTACACCGACTTCAATTACCGTAGTGGCAATCAGCACCTGAATTTCTCCATGTTTAAATGATTCCATGACCTGATTTTTTTCCTTTGAAGTCATTTTACCATGTAGATACCCCATACGTATACCCTTTAGAAAACCTTTAGAAAGCTCTTCATACAAACCTTCCACTGAATTCAGCTCACCATTTTCATCAAGATCGATAAGGGGTGTGACAATATATGCCTGCCTTCCACTTTGTACTTCTTCAATCACTTTGTTGTAGCAGGTTCTTCTCTTCCCCTCATCAAACAGGACTGTTCTGATCTCCTTTCTCCCTTTTGGAAGTTCATCTATTACTGATAAATCCAGATCGGAATAGATTGTAAGAGCCATTGTCCTTGGAATTGGCGTCGCACTCATGACAAGAACTTCAGCTGTCTTGCTTTTATTGATGAGCTTCGCTCTTTGGTTGACCCCAAAACGATGTTGTTCATCCGTTATGATCATTCCTAATCTGGAAAAATTCACCTTCTCTTCTATCAGGGCATGGGTTCCGATCATCAGAAGGGGTTTTCCATTCCCTAGATTCTTCGTGATTCTCTCACGATCTGATTTCTTTGTGGACCCGGTTAAAAGTTCCACTTCGACACCCATTGGTCCTAGCAGTTTTACAGCTTCTTAAAAGTGCTGCTTCGCCAGAATCTCAGTAGGCGCCATAAATGCACCCTGATACCCATTTTCAATGACATTGAAAAGCGAAATCAGGGCGACAATTGTTTTACCGGAACCTACATCTCCCTGCAGCAGACGGTTCATAGGAAAAGTGTGTTTCTGATCTTTTAGAATCTCTCTTATGACTCTATTCTGAGCATCCGTCATATCGAATGGAATACGTTCTTTGAGTTCTTTCAGCCTTTTGCTCATACCGAATGAAATCCCTTCTTCATTTTCCAGTCTTCTTGTTTTTGACAGCATTATTTTCATCGAATAGGAAAACATTTCCTGGAATTTCATTCTTTTCAAAGAGACTTCCAGCTTGTGCTCATCTTCTGGAAAATGAAGATTTCTTACCGCTTCATCCAGCGAAATAAGATCCTCCTCCTTCAGAATATCCTGCGGAAAATTCTCATTGATGATGATGCGTTCCAGAATCTGCCTTACCAGTTTTTTGAGAAGTGTCCCCGTGACTTTGCCTTCAGAAGGATACACAGGGACGATTTCCTCTGTGTCCTTGTTGATCACAGGATTGATGCACTCTATGTTCTTTCCTTTTTTCGTGAACTTTCCTTTCAGAACATACTTTTCACCGATCTTATAATTATTCGAGACATAGGGCATGTTAAAAAACATCGCTTTCAATTGGCCGAAATCCGTTGTGAAATAAACGGTTGTCATGGTTTTGCCGGTCCGGGTTCGAAAAGGTTTTGTGATCCGAACCGTTTCTGCTTCAAGCTTCACTTTATCCATTCCATTGAAATAGGTCTCATCAGCCTCAAAGTACTTATCATAAGCCCTTGGAAAATATAGAAGTAAATCCAATAGGGTGATGATATCCATTTTTTCAAGCTGTTCCTTCGTTTTTGCGCCAACCCCTTTAAGGGTACCCACAGAATCATATATATTCATATATCCCCCTAAAAAAAAGAAGGCCGAAGCCTTCTTCAGATTTATTCCACTGCGATGATAAAGTAGTATAAGGGCTGTTTACCCGCTACACTCATAACATCCAAGTCTTCATACTTTTCTTCAAGAAGCTCTACAAGTTCATTAAACTCTTCTTCTTTTACATCTTCACCATAAAACAGTGTGATTGAAGAACTGTGTTCATCCACCATCGATTCGATGAGCTCTTCTACAAGAGGATACAGTTCTCTTTTGACCACTTTGATCTTATTTTCAAGTAGGCCCAGATAATCTCCCTGTTTAACCTCTTTCCCTTCAATTTCAGTATCTCTCACTGCATAAGTGACAGATCCTGATTTTACGGTTTCAAGGCTAGAGATGAGTGTATCATAATTCGTTTCAGCATCCGCTTCCGGATTAAAGGATGTCAATGCAGCTACACCCTGAGGAATGGTTTTGGTCGGAATCACATATACATCCTTGCCTGAAATCTCTTTTGCCTGATTTGCTGCCATGATGATATTCTTGTTATTCGGAAGAATGAAAATATATTCTGCATTTGCTTCTTCTACAGCCTTCACAATATCCTGTGTTGAAGGATTCATGGTCTGTCCTCCGGATATGACGAAATTGACGCCTAAATCCTGGAAGACATCTTTGATTCCATCTCCCATGGATACAGAAATGAATGCGTATTTTTCCTTCTCACCAGGTTCAGCCTTTGCAGCTTCTTCCACTTTAAGTTCTTCATGCACATCAGGAGTATCCTGAAGCTTTCTGTGCTGTTCTCTCATATTTTCAATCTTGATCTTTGTCAGTTCTCCACGCTTTCCAGCCTCAGCCAGGACAAGACCCGGATTGTCGGTATGGATGTGGACCTTTGTGATGTCCTCATATCCTACATAGACTATGGAGTCTCCCATGGTCTCAAGATAATCTTTAAATTCTCCATTATCGGGTTCTGAAAGGACAATGAATTCTGTGCAGTATCCAAAAGTGATTTCTGTATGTGTATCTCTCGCAGCGACATATTCTTCGAAAGATTTCTCTTCCAGCTTTTCCGCCATTTTGAAATCGGTCTCGAGTGCTTCATACATTCCCTTAAGAATAATAAGAAGACCCATGCCACCTGAATCAACTACATTGGCAGCTTTAAGCTGTGGTAGAAGATCCGGAGTTCTCTGCAGAGTATCATCTGCATAAGTCACTATCTTATCCATCAGGTCTTTAATATCATCTGTGTGGTACTCAGTCGCTTTTTCTCCAACTTCTCTTATCACTGTCAGAATTGTACCTTCAGTCGGTCTCATAACTGCTCTGTAAGCAGATTTTGATCCTTCCAGTATACTTAAGGCAAATTCATAAGGGTTCACTTCATCTTTTCCTTCAAGCCCCTTTGCGATACCTCTGAAGATCTGTGACAGGATAACGCCTGAGTTTCCTCGGGCACCCATGAGTGCTCCTTTAGCCATTATCTTGGACACTTCTCCGATGGAAGAAGACTTGTTGCTTTGAATTTCCTGAACAGCTGCTGTAAATGTCATGGACATATTTGTGCCTGTATCTCCATCAGGAACAGGGAAGACATTCAGTGAATCCACATAAGCCTTTTCATTTTCCAATCTGATGCTCGCATTGGTCACCATATTTAAAAAATGCTGTCCATTTATTTTGTTATATTTCATACAATATTCCTCCTGCAAAATATGGACAATATCAAAGCATGTCCACTCCATTTATGTTTGTAAATCATACTTTAATAAAACCCTAAAATTAGGGTTTTCCTATAAAATAGTAAACCAATCTTTATTATACTAAAGCAAATCACCCAAAATCAAATTTATATGGATAATTCTTAATAAAAATTAAGAATTTGCTTATTAGAATCGAACACCTTCAATATTCACTACAATATGATTTACTTTAAGACCAAGATAGCTTTCAACATTATATCTTACTTTCTGGATGATGTTGTTGGCAATCACAGATATTTTTGTGCCATATTCTACGACAACAAACAGATCGATGGATAATTCATTGTTTTTCGCATTGATCTTGACACCTTTGTTCAGGTGCTCCACCTTAATGAGTTCCCAAAGACCATCCTTGGTATTCTTTGATGCCATACCTACAACCCCATAGCATTCCATTGTAGAAAGACCCACCACATTTGCAATTACATCCTCTGAATATGATATATGGCCTTGTTCATTCGTTAATCCTATCATGAAACTTCCTCCTCTTTCCCTCTTTACGTTTTAAAAAATACATTCACGTTTTCTTTACGGGACGATTTTCCTTCCTTTGCCGATTGACGTACAAAGGTCTTATCCCTATAATGATATTATATTTTTGAACATACTTCAATATAAACAAATTCAGGGCTAAAATTATGTTGCATAACCTTCGTAAGTTATGATAGAATAGTATCTGTTCAAAACAAATAATATTTGAAAAGCTTTTGAGATGATTTGATCTCTCAGGAGGAGGTGTATTTTAATGGCAAGAAGATGCGATATCTGTAATAAAGGTGTAGTCGCCGGTGTACAGTATTCCCATTCACACAGACAGTCTAAGAGAACATGGGCACCAAACCTAAAAAGAGTACGTGCTGTTGTTAACGGAACTCCCCAGAGAGTTCACGTTTGTACAAGATGTCTACGTTCCGGTAAAGTAGAAAGAGCAATATAACAGTAGAAGAATTTTAGCTGGTCGTTCCGACTGGCTATTTTACTCTAAAAAGAGTTACTAGAGATTGAAGAAATTCAGTTTATAGTAACTCTTTTTCTTGGGCTCTTTTCATTGAAGAAACATAAAAAAATCCCGTCATCAGCTATAAATAAATGCTGATGGCGGGTTTTTTGATTTCTGTACTATCAGATTAGTCCTTTGTCATAAATACCATCAGAATCCCATCTTTGAACGTGACTGATATGTACTTCTCTGCAAATTCATTTGAAACGTTCATAGAATCCCCTAGGACAAGTTCGTAGTCCCACAATGGATACTTTACCCCTTTAACGCCAAAACCCTTCACAGGGCTTCTAAAGGCTTGGAAAGATATATAGTCGCCAAAATCCTTTTTCAGGATTCCAGGTTTATCCATCATGAAAATTTTATTATGATCGTCCATGATATACGCTTTTATCCCTTTACTAAGTGCTTTCTCCAGCAAGGAGAGATTCCCTATAAAATGATCCAGTCTGTTTCCTGTACAGCCCAATAGTATGATTTCTTCAGGTTTCTCCTTCAGCGCTTCTTCCAGCGCCGCTTCCGTATCTGTAAAATCTTTTTCTGCATCATATCGGATCACTTCTGTCTTATTTTCAAAATAATTAAAAGTCTCTTCTGTTATGGAATCAAAATCTCCCAGTAAGGCATGAGGGATCATTCCATTTTCCCTGAAAAATTCTGCACCGCTGTCAACAGCGAAGACCTTACATGAAGAATCATACACTGAATTATAAAGGGACAGACTGGGTTTTTTCCCTCCTGAAACGATGATCACTTTCTTCATTTCAGTGCTTCCCTTAAGACCTCAATATTTCTTTTGATCTCTCCATTTTTATATACCGCAGATCCCGCAACAACCACATCTACCCCTGCATCTACAGCAGCTCTGATTGTATCTTCTGCAATACCTCCATCGATTTCTATCAGGAGATCCGGATTCAGCTTGTCTGCCATTTCTCTTAATTCTCTCACCTTATCCAGCGTATACGGAATAAAGCTCTGACCTCCAAAACCAGGATTCACCGACATGATCAGTACCATATCCAGTTTAGGCAGAATTGTACTAAGTAAGGAAACAGGTGTAGCAGGATTCAGCGTTATGCCTGCTTTTATTCCTCTTGCTTTTATTTTTTCAATGACTCTATCGATGTGAATTTCCGCTTCATAATGAAAATTGATCAGATCTGCTCCTGCATCTGCAAAAGCATCTATGAAATTACTGGGATTGACGATCATAAGATGGACATCAAAAAACTTATCTGTCAGTGGTCTGATCGCCTTCATAACCGGTATACCAAAGCTGATATTCGGCACAAAAGATCCGTCCATCACGTCAATATGTATCCAGTCTGCTCCAGCTTCTATCGTTTTCTCAATATCCCTTCCTAAATCCGCAAAGTTAGCAGAAAGGATGGATGGTGCAATTTTTACCATTTTCTCTTGTTCTCCTCAAATAATTCATTATAGTATTTAACATAAAAATTATATCGTGCTTCAGATATGGTTTTCCCTACTTCTTCTTTAATTCTGCAGCCAGGTTCTCTGTTATGGTTACATCCATTAAACCGGCACTCCCCTTCATACTCATAGAATTCAGGGAAATAATCCTTCAGATCCTCCGCTTCCATTGTGAAATCCATAGTGGAAAATCCAGGGGTATCTACCAGCAGCGCATCATTAATTTCTATAAGCTCGCTGTGTCTTGTTGTATGTTTTCCACGCTTGTGTCTTTCGGATATTATACCCGTTTCCATGGTTTCACTACCAGAGAGTTTATTAAGTATAGTGGATTTCCCTGCTCCTGATGGACCACATAAAACTGTAATATTATCCTTCAACTGATCATAAAGATCGTCCAGTCCCAATCCGGATTTTGCTTCTATAAAATGGATTGTATATCCAGTCCCCACAAAGAGGGCTGCAAGCTTCTTCATCTCTTCTTCTGTGGCCAGATCACTTTTGTTGAAAACCAGAACCGGTTTGATATGCTTCATTTCAAGATAGACAAGAAACTTGTTCAACATATCAAAATTGATATCCGGATTTCTCATGGCGAAAACCACATAGGCCTGGCTGATATTGGAGACAAACGGACGCATAAGCTCTGATGTTCTCGCGTGAATCTTATCAAGTGTATTGCCTTCAGGTGCCGCTATGACCGTTACACGGTCTCCTACCATAGGTGTCACATTGTTCTTTCTGAATATCCCTCTTGCTTTACATTCCAGAACGCCCTCACTGGTTCTAACATAATAAAACCCGGCAATTCCTTTTACAATTATACCTTCCATTGCATCATTCCTTTACTTGTATAGATTAATACCATCATTATAAACCATTTACACAAAATTGTTTTAAAAAGAGAAGAAATTTTATAAGCAAAAAGCCAGTGATTAAGTTTCTGTCACTTAATCACTGGCTGATTGAAAATATTCTAAGGTGTAGGCGTTTCTACTGGATCTGGATCTGGTTCTGGTTCGATTGGATCTGGTTCTGGTTCTGGTTCTGGCTCTGGTTCACCTAAAATACCAACCGTTGAACCATACCCCACAGTACTACCGCCAGATGGAGAAATCTGAACTACTCGATCAGTATTCTGTGTTCCATCCAGAAGTTCTGGTTTCAGGTTGAGGCCTCTTAAAATATTAGCAGCTTCTTCAGCAGTTTTTCCCTTGAGATTGGAAGGAATCGTCACTTCAGTATACTCATATACTGTAACATTGATCTTTGTGCCTTCCTTGACTTCTGTTTCTTTTGGAATACTCTGAACCACGATTCTACCACTCTGCTCTTCTTTACCTGTAGGTTCTTTACTTACGGTACCAATTGAAAGACCTACAGCTTCAAGCAGTGCCTGCGCTTCTCTTTCTGTTTTCCCTACAAGATCAGGCACATTAGAAAGGACTATTTCAGGCCCTCTGGAAACCAGTACATTCACTGCACTTCCCTTCGGCATGGATGCATTGACCATCGGATCCTGGCTGATGATCTCTCCTTGAGGAATCGTATCGCTGTAACCCTCAGTCACTGTGCCAAGGATAAATCCGTTGTTTCCGAGCACTATTTCTGCACCTTCGACTGTGCTTCCTGTTATGTCCGGTACAAAGAGCTGTTCTTCACCAGCACTTAAAATCACGGCAACTGTTCCACCCTTTTTCACCGGGGTACCCATTTCAGGAATACTTCTTAATACTGTATCCACAGGTTTGTCGGATGTTTCAGTTGACTGGATTTCGTATACAAGTTCTAGGGCTTCCAGTGCAGCTTTCGCTTCATCGCTGGTCATCCCCACTAGTTCAGGAACCGAAACTTCTTCCTCTGCAACCACATCTGATGGATTTTTATTAGAACCGCCGAAGACAGCATTCCCGATAAGAACACCTGCCACGACCACTAGAATCATTGCAAGACCGATAATAAGACCTTTCTTCTTGTTGTCCGATGGCTTTTCATCATCAAAAACATCATCTTTCAAGTCGGTTTTTTCCGGCACCACTGCGCCCATGACTTGTGTGTTTTCTGTATTGTTGCTTGAAGCTGGTACAATTTTATCCCCACTCATGAGGGTACGAAGATCCGCCATCATATCCTCAATTCTCTGATATCTTTCGATGGGATTCTTTGCTGTAGCTTTTAAAATCACTCTTTCAAGTCCATCACTGATTTTAGGATTGTCCTTTTTAGGTGATGGAAGAGGCTCCTGCATGTGCATAAGCGCTATGGTAATAGGACTTTCAGCATCAAAAGGAACTTTACCCGTAGCCATCTCATACATCACAATCCCTAAAGAATAGATGTCTGATCTTCTGTCAGTCATATTCCCTCTTGCCTGTTCAGGTGAAAAATAGTGCGCTGAGCCGATGATCTTTCCTGAATTGGTGATTGTTGCAGAATCTGAATGCTTTGCAATGCCAAAATCTGTGACTTTTACAAGCTCATCTTTTGTGACGATGATATTATGCGGCTTGATGTCACGGTGAATGATATTGCTGTTATGAGCTGATTCCAGTGCTCTTGCAATCTGATAGGAATAATTTAATATAACGTCATTATGGAGGCTTCCCTGATCCCTTATGATTTCTTTCAGCGTCTGGCCTTTAACGTATTCCATAACAATATAATGAATATTTCCTTCACTGCCTACATTGAAGATATTCACAATATTCGGATGAGAAAGAAAAGCAACAGCATTCGCTTCCTGCTTGAATCTTTCCAGTATATCCTTATCTGTTGAAAATTCCTCTTTCAACACCTTAACCGCATCATATCGGTTTAAATTTAAATCTAATGCTTTATATACTACTGACATGCCCCCTTGAGCAATCTTCTCAGTAATCTCATATCTACTTCCTAAAATTCTTCCTATCATTTAAGCGCTTCGCCTCCAAATATTACTAGTGTGATATTATCCTTTCCGCCTCTGTCCTTAGCTATGTCTGCCATGGTTATAATCGAATCCCTTTTGTTTTCATGGCTAGTCACTTCGTTCAGGATTTCCTCATCAGAAAGATAATCTGTCAGTCCGTCGGTACAGAGGACGAAAATATCATCCTTCTTCGTTTCTACTCTAAATGTGTCCACAGCTACTTCTGCATTTGTTCCTACAGCTCTAGTAATAATATTCTTGTTCGGGTGATGCTTCGCATCATTTTGTTTAATCTTACCTGAATCAACAAGTTCCTGAACATAACTATGATCCTTTGTAATCTTCATGATTTCACTGTCTCGTATGATGTAGAGAGAACTGTCTCCTACATGAGCGACATCCAGCTTTCCGTCATAGGAGACAGCCGTTGTCACCGTTGTCCCCATACCACTCATTGTTTTTTCAGAAGAGGATCGTTCGAATATAATTCGATTGGCCTCTTTTATTGCAGACACCAATGATTCAATATGAGACTCCTCTTTCAGATCATTTTCCATAGAAGCGAGGATGGTATCCTTCGCCATTTTGCTCGCAACTTCTCCAGCGTTATGTCCACCCATACCATCACAAATAATGAACAGGTTGAAATACTTGCTTTCAAGGACTCCATAAGTGTCCTCGTTTAGCTCCCTAATATTTCCGATATCAGAAATCCTTTCTATCATATCAGTCTCCTCGCATCAACTACATATTCTCTAAATAGCTTCTTCTTAATTGTCCACAGGCAGCATCTATGTCTGATCCCATCTCTCTTCTTACCGTAGCCTCTATACCATGATCGATGAGAATATCCTTGAATCTTTGGATGGATTCATTGGTTGATGGAAGATATAGCATCTCTTTTATGGTATTTACAGGAATCAGGTTCACATGAACATGCATACCTCTTAAGAGCTGGGCTAAAGCCACAGCATCTTCTTCTCTGTCATTCGAACCTCTCACAAGGGCGTATTCAAAAGATACTCTTCTACCAGTTTTACTCATATAATATTTTACACTATTTAAGATGTCATTGATACTATATTTATTTGCTATAGGCATGATTTGTTTTCGTTTCTCATCTGTTGTTTCATGCAGTGAAATCGCCAAGGTGATCTGCAGTTTTTTATCTGCAAGTTCATAGATCTTGTCCACCAGACCGCAAGTCGACATGGTGATATTTCGATGTGAAAGGTTTAATCCTTCCTTTGCATGAATAAGCTCCAGAAATTTCATCACCTCATCAAAATTATCCAGAGGTTCTCCTGATCCCATCAGCACTACATGAGAGATTCTCTCTCCCACCAGCACAGAAGATGCGATTACCTGTGAAAGAATTTCACCAGCTGATAAGTTTCTCACCATACCATCTTTTGTGGAGGCGCAGAAAGTGCACCCCATTTTACAGCCGATCTGTGATGAGACGCATACAGAATATCCGTAATGGTACTTCATGATCACGGTCTCGATGATATTATTATCTTCAAGAACCATAAGCATCTTCACAGTCCCATCCTTGGATATTCTCTGATCAAGCACTTTTGGCAAAGTGATTCTGAAATGTTCTCTCAGTTTCTCTTTTGCACTAGTATTCAAATTTTTCATTTCCTCAATATCTGTGATTCCTCTATAGAGGTAATCATAGACCTGTTTCGCTCTAAATGCACTTTCCCCATGGTCTTTGAACCATACTTTAAGCTCATCTAAAGAATAATCAAATATATATTCCATCTTTTCTTCCTTTATCATGATCTTTCACATAGAACCACCATTGTACTTTATTAATGATTTTTATAAACACGGATATTTTATCACAAAAATTGTTAAATTTCTTTAAATATTTCTTAGCAATTTTAAAAAAGACCTCTGTATCAGCTCTTTTCAACGTCTACAGAAGTCGTGAAATCTATTTTCTTCTTAATTTGCTGATGAAAAATCCATCCATGGTCTTCCCTGGCAGAATGGTCAGAAAACCCTCTTCTGTATACGCAAAATTCTCATGCTCTCCTAATTCAATTGGTACTGGAGAGAATTCGGTGTGACTTTCAAGAAACCACCGCACATTTTCTTCATTTTCCTTTTTATTAAGTGTGCATGTTGAATAAAGGAGGATTCCTCCTGAAGGGACATAAGCAGCAGCTGTTTCAAGAAGTGCCCGCTGGATCATCACAAGTTCATCCAGATCTTTCTGCGTTTTAGTATATTTGATTTCAGGCTTTTTCCTGATGATTCCGAGGCCTGAGCAAGGTGCATCAATGAGCACATTTGCACTTTCACTGTATTGAGGCAGGTAATTCAGTCCGTCATTAATTTCAGTGATTATGGATTGAAGACCAAGCCTCTTTTTATTTTCATTTATGAGCCTTACTTTACTTTCGTGGATGTCAAACGCATAAATTGTTGCTCGATCATCTGACAGCTCCGCCAGATGCGTTGTTTTTCCTCCCGGTGCAGAACACAGATCCATATATTTTCTGTTTTCTTCCACAAGAAGCGGTGCCACCAGCATGGAACTCTCATCTTGAACAGTCAGGATACCCTGCTGAAATAAGGGATTAAGTAGGACAGATTTTCCGCCCTTCACTTCAATTCCATAGGGGGAAATCTCTGTTTCTCGAGCATCATAGCCTAGTTCAAGAAGCTTTTCCAGCGCATCGGCTCTATTCATCTTCAAAGTGTTTACACGATAAGTGATTACAGGCCTTTCATTCAGACCCGATAAAATCTTCTTATAGTTTTTTCCGTATTGTGTCTGGAAAAGTTCAATCATCCAGATCGGAAATGAAAAATTGAAGGAATCTTTTTCCAGTTTACTCTCGAATGTCATTTTATCATCTTGAGTCCGAAGATATCCCCTTAATAATCCATTGACGAATCCCGAGGCACCTTTGGATTTTTTCTTGGTCAGATTCACCGCTTCGTTCAGAACAGCATAAGAAGGAATCCGATCAAGATATTTCATCTGATAGATCGAAATCCTTAAAATATTGAGAACATCATCCTCAAGTTTATTCAGCGGCATCGTAGAGTTTTTTTCTATGATCTTATCTATAGCGAGTAAATACTTTAATGTTCCGTAGATGATTTCAGTGACAAGGCCTGTATCTTCTTCTTTAAGATTGGCAGAAGAAAAGGCATGATCCAAAGCGATGTTTGAATATGCCCCCTGATACAATACTTTGCCTAACACATCCACAGAAACTTCTATGTCGTTAGTAAAGATATTTTTTTCTCCTAACTTTTTCTTCTATCACGATGTACTAGTAACCTTACAAGAGTCATAATCGATGAGAATGCTGCTGCCACATAGGTAAGGGCTGCTGCATCCAGCACTTTTTTTGCCTTAGGCACTTCTTCAACACTTAAAATCTGATATTCTCCAAGGACTGCCAACGCTCTACTGGACGCATTGAATTCAACCGGCAGCGTGAAGAGCTGGAACAGTACGACCATGGAAAACAGTATGATACCCAAATCAATCAGCCCCACAAATCTGAAAATCAATCCTACTATGATGATGATCATGGAGAATTTTGAACCAAATGAGGCAAAAGGTACCATGAAGGATCTCAGCTTCAGAGGTGCATATTCCATCTGATCTTGTATTGCATGTCCTGCTTCATGGGCTGCAACACCTGCAGAGGCGATGGTAGGTCTACTGTATACTTCATCTGATAAACGAAGCACCTTCGTTCTCGGATCATAATGGTCTGTCAGGTTACCAGCTACTCTTTCAATTTCCACATTCTGAAGACCTGAGCGGTCCAGAACCATTCTAGCCACTTGCGCCCCTGTCATTCCACTTTGTAGCCCTTCTCTTGAGTAGATATTATATGTGCTTTTAACTTTGCTCTGTGCATAAAGCGATAAGATTATCGCCGGTATGAGTAGTAACATGGTTGAATCAAAATATAACGGCATTATTCAACACTCCTTTTAAATTTCTTTGCTGTGATCTCATTTCCATTGAGAAAATCTCTCACGGACATCGGTTTTTTCCCCGGATACTGTAGCTTTATAATTTGAATGAGGTCTTCACCCGTCGATACAAGTACCCCATTTAGGGATACATCCATGATGGTTCCAGGTTCGTCACTTTTCCCTTCTACAACCTCAGTTTCCAGTATTTTCACTTTCTGGT
>DATIRH010000370.1:0-3851 GCA_035469845.1 Proteiniclasticum sp.
GACCTTATCCAAGACTCACCAGATGATTTTCAGGGACACGGTCTCCCAGAAAAAAGAAAAGCTGCTAAAGTTTTCACCTTAGCAGCTTTTTCAACACTCAGGCAGGACGCATCGATATGCTGAGTCCTGTCTGTGTTATATTTCTCATTTGGGTCCCAATAAGTTCTGTCCACTTCTTGTACGTAGAACTTCTCTATCAATAGTAATCTGAGAGTCTTCTTCCACTGGCTTATCGTAAGAAATCTTCTTTTTACTATTTATTTTTCTCTCTGGTTTCTTCCCAGAAACTTGATCTTTAAAGTCTTTTTTTCTAATAACATCAGCAATGAATGCTCCTACAGTAATCACAGCGACTAACCCCAAAAGAAGAGATAATAATGTATCATTGTTCATTTCTTTTCCTCCTGATTCTTTTAAACTGATGCTGCAACTACGATCAATAACTCATTTCCACGGATATCTGCAAGGATGAAATAATCCCCCATTCGATATCACCACAATCCGCTCCGGTTTGACCTAAGCCCTTAACGTACGGAATATGGTCGCTTAGTCTACAGTCTGAAGACTTCAAAATGAAGTTCTTTCGTCGTTTACTTGTCTGTGGACATGTCCACAGCTTACTTTTTATTTATTCTTTAATGTCTATAACCTGATCTCCACTTTATAGAGTTTCAGCAGGATCGTCACTTCTTTCATCGGCACGATTTCCGATCTCTGGGTCTCATTAAAGGTCAGAAGCTCCACATTTCCATTGTTCAGGTTTCTGATCTTCCTCAGAAGATTCTTCCCTTGATAGGAAATAAGCATCATCTGTGTACCCTGGATATCTTTGGCCTCCACAGCGGATACGAGATCCCCTTTCTGAATGCGATATCCCTTCAGGTCATCATTTTCAGCCTGAAGCATTACAACCTTTTCCATCGGATGTCCGTCAATCTTTTTCTTCTCTACCACATGACTCTGATGTCCTATGGGTTTCTTCAGGTCATAACCGAAAATAGGCACATTCTTGATATTTTCACCAAATGCCTGATTCCAGAGTTCATTCACTGGGGTCTTTGGTGCTACATAGACTTCTTTTTTTATAATCTCTTTGGTTCTTTCAATGGATTCTGTCTGTGCAGACTCTTCCAGAGAACCCAGTCCCATGGATCCGATCTTTTTATTGAAGACCTTAGAGAATCTCTTGATAAGATCCTCATTGACGACTCTTCGTCCAAGTTCCACTTCATTGACAAAACCTTCCGAGACACCAAGCTTCTTCGCCACCTGCTTCACGGACATATTCGATTCCAAACGCGATTTCTTCAGTTCCTCACCAACTCTTGCCATTTATCTCACCCCAGATTTTCCGCTAATTTTGCTCGTCTATCCTTTTCAAACTGCTTGTTGTCTTCTCTCTCTTCCAAGAGATGTTCGATCATATAATCAAATTTCCACTTCAGATTCGTTTTTGTGATCACAGCCATGATGGACCCGAAAACATGCTCTTTTCTGATTTTTGAAATCAGATCCTTCAGTTCATCATTGGTCTCATAACCACAGAAGATCATGATCTTCACCACACCTAAAGGTGCGCCTTCATGTGGAATTTCCTTCTCTTCGATCAGCTCTGCCAGTGTACCACCGGCATTTCCATTGTGAATTTCATGTAGGTTAAGATCCTCTGTTAAAAGGCGTTCCTTTTCATCTTCACTCAGTCCATATACTAGTATTTTTCTGTCTTCTATCATTTTTTGCTCCTGATTCAAGTATTTAACACACACTCAAATTTTTAAAGTAGTTCTGGTTCCCCGATCTCTTCAGCATGTTCCACTGTTACCTTGGACATGATCTGATCTACTCTTGGCATGTCTCTGTAATCACGGTCCACATTTACGATTTCAAGTGCGTTGTCAATTCCTTCTATGACCTTGCCAAATGCTGCATACTGCCCGTCAAGATGTGGTGAATCTGCAACCATAAGAAAGAACTGGCTTCCTGCTGAATCCATATGCTGACTTCTTGCCATGGATATTACACCTTGATGATGCTTCAGTTCATTTTTGAATCCATTGGCAGAAAACTCGCCTCTGATACTATGTCCTGGTCCGCCGGTTCCGGTGCCAGTAGGACATCCACCCTGGATCATGAATCCTGGGATGACGCGATGAAACTTCAGTCCATCATAGAATCCCTTCTTCACTAGGGCCACAAAATTCTTCACCGTATTGGGTGCGATTTCTGGATATAGCTCTATCTTGATTTCTTTTCCTGTTTCTAACTTTATTGTTACTATTGGGTTCATCATTAAAATCTCCTTTTTTGTTGTATATTCTCTTACATTATACCAATAGATCAGAGTAAAGAAAAATTAAATTAATTGTTGACTAGAACGAACGTTTGTATTATACTGAAATCAGAACAAGAGTTCGTAGTGCTTCATCACACTACCAAGGTGGAGATTATCTTCCCATAATCAACACCTGCAGGCAGTTAAAGAGTCCGCGCAGATTCTTTAAGCCTTACTATATATCTCATAACCCCATTTAGGGGTTTCTTTTTTTTGATGAATTGTCTATCCTCTATCTGTAAGTCTTGGTATAAGTTCTGTCTGAAAATCATATCAATCATATCCAATTCCAACAACAGTTCTAACTATTCTATATTATTTTGCTGAATACTAACAAAAAATATTTCTATACGTTATAATATTGCTTAATGAATACATCCAGCTAAGTAAGATTATGATTTTAGGAGGGAAAGACGTCACATTCTCAAGGAGAACATCGACGCTTTAACGTATGAACAGTAAGTTTTTGTCATTGATTAAATTCATCAGCCTTATATTTTTAGCCATAGCAGGTCAGCTGATCATGGTTTCTGCTGCGGATCATAATGCCGACTATTACAGCTTCACCACATTGATCACAACAATCCTTATTTTTACACTC
The DNA here is from genome assembly GCA_035469845.1 of Proteiniclasticum sp. Taxonomy (GTDB): domain Bacteria; phylum Bacillota; class Clostridia; order Clostridiales; family Clostridiaceae; genus Proteiniclasticum. Next base: position 2,934 of record DATIRH010000370.1, read on the forward strand.
TTTGGCGCAGTCCTGGGAGGAAATGATTTAGGAAGATATCTTGCCACCAGACTAAGAGTCAGAACCAATTTTTTCAAATTGTCTCTTGGACTTGCAGGCCTCACCATATTCCTCACTGTGGGTATACTGGCGCTCTTTGAACCTGGTACGAACTTTGCACCCAACGGTGTATTTGAATTTTTCCTGAAAAGTTCAGTCTTCACTCCGCTGTACCTGATCACCTGCGGATACTTTCTGGCCTGGTCCATTGAAAAATACGACGGAATGTTTTAATTTTTGAGTTGACATTTTATCTGCAAAAAGGTAATATAACTCTTAATCAATAATGAAAGCGTTGATGGGAACGAGTAATCCTAAGCTAGACCTTAAGAGAGTTTCTGGGTGGTGTGAAGAAACAGGCGGCTTCTGATGAATACATCTCTGAGCTAAGCTCTGAACGGTGAAAACCAAGTAGGCAGCTTCGGTAGACTGCACCCGTTATAGTGCTAGGGTATGAATGTACCCGATAAGTTTTCCTGTGGTGACGCAGGAGATAAATCAAGGTGGTACCATGGAGCATCAGTCTTCATCCTTTATACAGGATGAGGGCTTTTTTTATTGAAAAAAATAGAGGAGATGTGTTTTTATGGAAATCGAAAAAATCATGGAGATCATTAGAAAAGGAACAGAAGAAATCATTGGAGAGAAAGAACTGGAGGATAAGATCCTATCGGGAAGAGTGCTGAAAATCAAATTGGGACTGGATCCTAGTGCCCCAGATATTCACCTGGGTCATACAGTGGTTCTAAGACAGCTGAAGGCTTTCCAGGACCTTGGCCATGAACTCCATATCATCATTGGTGATTTCACCGGTATGATCGGGGACCCCACGGGTAAATCCGCATCCAGAAAACAGCTTACACGAGAACAGGTCAATGA
>DATIRH010000371.1:0-3094 GCA_035469845.1 Proteiniclasticum sp.
TTGATGCTGAAGCTGCGATCCCCTGCAAAGTCACCTGACCCTCTCTCACTGCAGAAGATGCATCCTGCTTCGTTTATGGTTCCATCTCTGTTTGGACAGGAAAAGCCTCCATCCAGGCTGATTTTATATACCTTGCCGTCGAATTTCTCTCTCAAGAAATAATTCAAGCTATGATATCTTTTGTCGTTCCACATCTTCAATCTCTTCACCATACTTTCCGAGTCATCTACCACAGCTGATCATCTTCATGATTTCTCGTGTCTCTTTTGTCATAATAGTTAATTATACCGATATTAAAGAAAATATAAAAGGATAATCTTTATTGTTTACTATTTTAGTCTGTTTCCCTTGATTGCATTGTCTCTGTATTTCGTTCTTTTCAGAAAAAAATAGAACCGTAGCTTGAAAAGTTACTGGTTCTACTCTAATCTGTCATCTAATTTTCAACTGTCATAAAATACTTCTCTATTCCTTTTACCATGCCTTCAACAAGCTGCATCTGATATTCTTCTGTACTGAGTTTAAGGTCTTCCTCAGTGTTAGTCATGTAACCCAGTTCAACGATGGATACCGGAATCTTCGACCAGTTGATGCCCACCATGTTATCCATGGCGTAGATTCCCGCACTTTGGCTTTGTGTTTCTCTGATCATTTCATCATGAAGATCCGTTGATAAGCGAAGGCTTTCTTCACTTAAATGGCTCACAAATGGATTTTCTTCAGAAGGATGAATGGTCATGACTCCTTTTTTATCCTGATTTTCACTTCCATTGGCATGAATCCTGATAAAAATGTCTGCCTCTGCATTGTTTGCCATCTCCGCTCTTTCTTTGTTGCTGATGGAAACATCATGGGTCGTTCTTGTCATGAGCACTTCATAGCCTTCTTCAATGAGTCTGTCTCTCAGCTTCAGTGATACCACGAGATTCAGCTCATATTCATAGACCTGCGTCGTAATCCCTCTTGTTCCTGAGGACACTTTACTCTTCATGATCTCAGAATCTGGTCCCAGAGGCTCTTTTTCCTTGTTCTGTAAGGCCTGATGTCCCGGATCAAGAACAATGATCTTCTTCTCTTCAACTACAGGTTCCTCCAGCTGTCTCTTTTTACCCAGCAAAACGACCCTGTATCCTTCCATGATCTCGTCACTTTCAACTAGAGCCTGATACTCTTCGACTGCTTCCAGCGCCTCATCCATAAGCATCTCATCGCTTAGCACCCTGGCTTTCTCCATATAGAGGTCCCGGATCTTTGTCTCAATTTCAAGTTTCATTTTCAGTCCGACCTCATCATCCGGGTGGATTTCCTTCAGATTTTCATAGGCTTCTTTGTAATTTTCATTCTCTATGAATTTTTCAGCTTGAGCCAGATGTTCTCTGGACTCCGCCATGTGTAAAGAAAACTCATATTTTTCCATCAGCGTGATGCTGTCTTGATTCTCATTGAAAAGCGCTTCAAAGTATAAAGCGGCATCCTGGAACTTTTCTTCCGATAACAGAAGCTCCCCTTCAGATATTTTCTGATTAAGCACTTCTCTGTTATTTGATTTGCATCCTCCAAGTCCCAGGATCAGAACAAAAAGAAGAAGCACTATGGATATTCTTTTAAATCTACTCATAGAATAGTTACTTCCTTCATCAACATTTAAATTCGGTCTATATCTCTGTGCTGTGTTGCAACATTATGGTTCTGACTCAGATACTCCGCAGTTTTTCTTGCGAACGTCACAGAGCGGTGCTTTCCGCCTGTACAACCATAAGCGATAACAAGCTGACTCTTTCCTTCCTCCATGTAGAGAGGAATAAGATAGAGAATGAGATCAATCAGTTTATCAAACAGCGTCTTCGCAAGTGCTGTTTTCATGACAAAGTTAAACACATCATCATCGATACCTGTTTTGTCTCTGAGCTCCGGCACATAATAGGGATTGGGCAGATATCTCAGATCGAAAACAAGATCCGCATCATTTGGAATTCCATATTTGTATCCGAAAGACACAGTCTTGATCTGCATGGTATGAAAATCACCCACTGAGAAAAGACTGGTTACTTCTTTTTTCAGATTGGAGCTGCTGAGATAAGTAGTGTCAATGATATAGTCTGATCTGCTTCGAATGCTTTCATAAGAAATTCTTTCAATATCAATGGCATCTTCGAGAGACGTGACTTCTCTGTCCATCAGAGGATGCTTTCTTCTGGTCTCTTTATATCGATTTAGAAGTGTTTCATCTGATGCGTCAAGAAACAGGATCTTATAAATAATTTTATTTTCATCCAGCATGTTGATTCCATCCTGAAGTCCTGTAAAAACATCTATACTCCTGGCGTCAACCACCAATGCCAGCTTCTCTTTTCTGCCCTTTGTACCGATACTTAATTTAGCAAAGGGCAATATGAATTGAGGTGGTAAATTGTCGACACAGTAATATCCCAGGTCTTCCAGCGCGTTGATCGCAACGGACTTTCCCGACCCGGACATTCCTGTTACAATAACCAGTTCCATATAAACACCTCCATCATCTTGTTTCGTCTATTTTTTGTTTTCAGGTTCTCTTACTACCTTGGAATGATCATAAAAGTCTTTGGCGATATTACGGTAACCCATGTCTTTAAGCGCTCTCACCACAACTCCTCGGATTTCATAAGTGGATGTTATTCCATCTTCACCACGCACTCTCCTAATGGTCTTCTCAACGGAACTGGAAATCAGCTGCAGTTCTTTATCAGTGATCTGAATTCCAGAATCTCTAGCGCTGTTGGCCACAGATGTCCTGATTCTATCCGGATTAAAATCAACAATTCTTCCATCTCTCTTCACTACTTTTAGCATGATTAAACCACCTTTATATTGATTTCTTTCCATTATTATACTATATCCTCAAAGTTTTTACGTCCAATCCTCTGAATTATCCTATTATTCTTTGAAACTTACGTCAAACAAGACTTTACCATTAATTTATTGAACTTAATGTAAACTTCTGGACAATTAATTTTTAATTTTCATAAAATTTAAACTTATTCGACTACTTTTAGGGTATAATCTTGTACTCAGATAAATGATATAAAGTATGAGGAGTGATTTTATGAGTAATACA
>DATIRH010000372.1:0-4865 GCA_035469845.1 Proteiniclasticum sp.
TATTCTTCATCCGTGTCATAGACATCAATATCCACAAATCTTCCAAGCTCATGATTCTGTTCGATAAAAACAGCATTCTCTTTTAGTGTTCTGGCATCTCCCCTTAGGACATAGAAAGTTGTAGGACCTTCTGGTGAGTCAAAACTTTCTTCTGCAAGTATCTTATCATGAAAAAAATCATCGAAGGTTTTTCCGATTTCCGTATTCACAAGTCTTGTTGTTTCATTGTTCTTATAAACACCCGGATAATTCACCCTGATGGAAATAACCGGCTGGCCATATAAGCCGTGCAGCTTTTCAATGGTCAGGCATTTTTTTACACGATAGTTCTGAAGCTCCTCGTAAAGCTCTTTTGTCATTTTCTTCGTTTCATTTAATACAGGTGTGGCAACTGTTTCTTTTGTTTTTTTATTTTCCAAGTGTTCTTCTCCTTGCTCTTTCACTTAAATTCCGACAGATTTAGAACATTATCTTCTCAAGAAAATCATCAAGAAATCCTGCAAGCTAAAGTAAGTCATTCTCTAAATAATAAGATGCAACTCGCCCGATTCCTCTCACGAGAAGATCAGGCAAACAACTCATATCCAACATGCATACAGCGACCTAGTATTTTCTGAATGCTTCGTTTCTATTATTATATCACAAGAGAAACATGGATTTTTTCATTTATTTAGAAAAAAAAGAAATCACCAAAGGGACCTAAATCTTCCCCCCGGTGATTATAGTGCAAACAAAATTATTCTTCTATTACTAGTTTACCGAACAATGAGTCCTTAATCAAGGTGTCTCTCTCTAATATCTTAGAAAATCTTTCGTTAATCTTTCGTTAATCTTACTTTAATTTTTCTTCTTTCCTCTTTACGCATCGCTTTTCAGACCAATGATTGCACTGCACCACATTTCATTTCTGCGATCTTCTCTTACATCTTCTTATTTACTCTAATTATTCTCTTCCTTTTTCCAGCTGAGATAATCTTCTCTACCAATCTCATAAAGATCATTTCCCTTACTGTCGATGATCACTGTAACCGGAAAATCCTTCACGACCAGCTTCCTTACAGCTTCAGGTCCCAGCTCCTCATAGGCGATGGTCTCCTGGGAAATGATGGTTTTCTTGATAAGCGCTCCAGCTCCACCGATAGCTGCAAAATAGACAGCTCCATGTTCAAGCATTTTCGCTTTCACTTCATCGTTTCTCTTTCCTTTGCCGACCATACCCAAGAGTCCTAAATCCAGAAGTCTTGGTGTATAGGCATCCATTCTAAGACTTGTGGTAGGACCTGCAGAACCGATGACTTCTCCCTCTTTCGTAGGAGACGGACCCACATAGTAGATTACAGCACCTCTGATATCGAAGGGAAGCTCCTCATTATTGTCCAGTCTTTCCATGAGCTTTTTATGGGCTGCATCTCTCGCTGCATAGATGATGCCTGAAATCAGCACATTGTCTCCAGGTTTAAGATCCTTCACAGATTCTTTCGTTAAAGGTGTCGTCAATTTTATTTCCATTATAGAACAACCTCCTTATGTCTTGTAGCATGGCAGTTGATGTTCACCGCTACAGGAAGACCTGCGATATGGGTAGGATAATATTCAATGGCCACTTTAAGCGCAGTGGTTTCTCCACCGAATCCTTGCGGTCCGATGCCCATGGAATTGATTTTTTCCAGAAGCTCCTTCTCCATATCACCATAGAAAGGATTTTCATTGTATTCTTCCAGTCTTCTCATGAGCGCATTCTTCGCAAGAAGCGTGCACTTGTCGAAGGTACCACCAATACCGATACCTACAATCATAGGTGGACAGGCATTAGGGCCTGCAAGCTCCACAGTCTCCAGGATGAATTCCTTCACTCCTTCGATTCCATCAGAAGGTTTCAGCATCTTCAGCCTGGACATGTTTTCAGATCCGAAGCCCTTTGGAGCCGCCATGATCTTCAGCTGATCTCCCGCCACAATCTTGTAATGAATGACACCTGGCGTATTGTCTCCCGTATTTTTTCTGTTGAGCGGGTCTTCCACCACGGATTTTCTCAGAAAGCCTTCTTCATAGCCTTCTCTGATTCCCTGATTGATCGCATCTTCAAGAAGTCCGTTCTCGATATGGACTTCCTGGCCAATCTCCACGAAAACCACCACCATGCCTGTATCCTGACACATAGGTGCCATGTCTCTTTCAGCGATTTCCGCGTTTTCAATGATCATCCCCAACGTATTGGTGGCAAGGATCCATTTCTCTTTCTTCTTCTGCTCCTTCAGCGATGCCATGACATCGTCAGGAAGGTAAAAATTCGCATCCATAACAAGTTTCTTCACTGCTTCTGTTATACGTTTAACATCTATACTTTTCATACTATCTTCCACCTCTCTGCTTTCATTATAAACGATGATACAGGAAATGCCGCCATTTCCCGGAATTCATCCAGCATGTGCGGCATTTCTTATATGATTACTTTCCCTGTCTTCTCTTTGCCAAAGCCAGCACTCTGTTCATTTCGTTGTTGACGATCATGAAACCTTCATCAAAGCCCATTCCGGGTTTTGCAAGAACCTGTTTCGCACCGCAGGCCATACCGATGTTGGTGCAGACTTCTGCACTACGGTTGGTCTCATTGCAGGTTCCGCCAAGATAAGCCCCAGCGCCCTTTTCCTTGCAGTAGAGAATCGCCTTGATGGAATTGTTCACGCCGCCAAGATCCGGTGTCTTCACCTGGATCATATGACCAGCCTTGTTGTCTGCAAAATAGACCACGTCATCAAAGGTGTTGCACCATTCGTCAGCAACAAGCTCAACTTTGATATTACGGTCATCAAGGATCTTTGTCAGATCTCTTAAAGCTTCCATCTGCTTTGTTCTTTCACCTACATCCATTGGTCCCTCAATTCTTAAAAGGAATGGATGAGCAGCTTCTTCCAGGGTTTTAAGATAATCAGCCATCTTATCAAGATCCTGATTGAAAATTCTTCCGATGGTTCCATATACATCGATATGGAATATAGGATTGTAGGATTCTTCGCTTCTGTAATTCAGAACACGGTCTCTCAACCATAAGATGTAGTCCAGCAGAATCTCGCCATTATAGCCAAGCTTTTCCTTCACGTTGTTGATCAGTGCATGAGGCATGACATCTGTGCCCTTGATGATCATCTTGTCTACATTTGTGTATCGATCATCACCGCTCTGGGCAAAGATCGGAACACGGCTGAGCTCAACACCAGTTCCATATTCCTTCATGACAACTTCCGCCATGGTCATATGATTGGACTTTGCAGCTGCGTCAAGGAGTGCCTGTGTGACACCATATCTGATTGCAGTATGAAGTCTCTTGTTGTTGAACACAAGACTGTCTATTTCTTCAGCCAGATCTTTGAACGTGGAGGCATCTTTACCGATAAGATGCTTCTTGGCCACCTCTTCAATGACAGGAATGAAATCCTGTGCGATGAAAAGGGGATCACGACCACCTGCACCGGAATACTGAACTGCAGCACAATCTCCGTGCGCAATTTCTCCATTCTCAAGAATCAGCATGACGGAGATACTTTCTCCTGGCAGTCTGATGGAATTAAACCCTTCTGTTTCAGGTTCTCCAACATACATAAACCCGTCATGTCCAGCCCCATTTACAATGGCACGCTGATCATCAAAATAAAACCCCGTTCTACCTTCTGAACATACAATATCTACAATCTTCATTTCTTTTTCTCCTCTGGTCTGCCGATGAGATTTCCTTTACCCACAGCAAATATATCGTCTATTGTCATCTGGAATGTTACATCTCTTTTTTCGAACTGGCCTCTTTCAACAAGTTTCGCCTTGTTGAAATCGATGATATCCTGGGTGAAAGGGATATTCCCTGTCATCAGGTATCTCACTGCGCCAAAATTATCTCTTGCAGGCATCATTTTTCCTGCATTGTACTTGGAAGGGGCAAATGGAATATCCACTATACCCAGCTTGAAGGCTTCGACCGTTCCACGGGCAAAGTCTCCTTTACCGACTTCATAAACACTTTCCAGCATACACCTGGTCTCTGCCTTGATGATATTGATTTCCGTCTGCAGTTCAGGGCTCATGGGCATTCTCTGACCTTTGAGCATATTGAGTGTCATGACCGTATCTCTTAGCCCTTGAGCATTGGCTTCCATTGTAGGAATACCTAATGCTTCATGAGGCGTCTTCACGATGACTTTGGTCGCTCCTGCCATGGCTGCTGTAGCAGCACCTACGGAGATGACACCAAAAGCCTTGGCTTCATCAGCCGGGAATCCGCCCATCCACTGATGAAACACTGTGGTGACATATACATCATTATATCCATAACGTTTGAGATATTCCTCAGTCTGCTGTTCCAGTGCTCTGATGGCTGCAATATCCTGTATCATATTTCCGCACTGTCCATATCCCACTGTAATGTTTTTTACGCCCTGCTCTGCAGCTAGTAGCGCTTCTAGAATGGCTACTGTATTGGAGATGGAGGGTGGCACAAGTGTTCCTGTCAGTGGACCGAAAGGCTCACGATTAAGCTCGATCCCCTGCTCCTGATACCATCCTGTAAGTCTGTCGCAATACTGCCAGTCTCTTATGGTTCTTTCCATGGAGACACTCTTTGCATAAGGAATATTGTAACTGATTCCGCCACCTTCATTGGATGTCCATCCTGAAGCGGTGATGATTTCACTTAATAATCTTGCATCCGGTGTACCGTGTCTTGCCTGTATAGGATTTTTGATGGACTCATATACTTCTCTGCAGCCCTTCACTCCGTGATTTACAGCGGGGAACCCGTTTAGTAGTGATCGTCCAGCTTTAAGAGATTCATCGATACCCACCTGGCATTCATTATAACGGTTCTGCCTTGTGTA
>DATIRH010000373.1:0-2914 GCA_035469845.1 Proteiniclasticum sp.
ATTATGGTGGTGCATGGCAGAATCAGCAGAAGGAATTCTCGAATCTTCCAGGATGCATTCTCATGACCACAAACTGTCTTATGAAACCGATGAAAAGCTATGATGATCGAATCTGGTCCACAAACGTGGTCGGATGGGAAGGCATCAAGCATATCCCGAAGAACGAAGACGGAACGAAGGACTTCAGTGAAATGATTGAAAAAGCGCTTGAGCTGGGAGGATTCCTAGAAGATGAGCCAGTGAAAGAAATCCTGGTAGGATTTGGACATAAAACCACTTTGGGCTTATCGGATAAGATTCTGGAAGCAGTCAAAGAAGGTAAAATCTCCCATTTCTTCGTCATCGGTGGATGTGACGGAGCAAAGCCGGACCGTGATTACTACACAAAATTCGCTTTGGCTACTCCGAAGGATTCCATTATTCTTACCCTTGCCTGCGGAAAATACAGGTTCAATAAACTTGAATTCGGTGAAGTTGCAGGATTCCCAAGAGTTCTGGATGTGGGTCAATGTAATGACAGCTACGGAGCCATAAGGATAGCAGCAGGTCTTGCTGAGAAGATGGGGGTTACGGTGAATGAACTGCCTTTATCACTTATCATCACCTGGTATGAGCAGAAGGCTGTAGCGGATCTTCTTGCGCTTCTGTTTGTAGGGGTGAAGGGCATCAGACTCGGACCTACACTTCCCGTGTTTGTTTCACCGAACGTGCTTAAATTCCTTCAGGACAATTACGACCTGAAACCGATCAAAACACCTGAAGAGGATCTGGCTGAAATTTTCGCCTGATACTGACAATAAAAAACAGCTACATAAAAAATAGTCTATATTCAGAAGCAAAATGTGAAATCAGAAAACAGCCATGAGGATGAAAACCCTTGTGGCTGTTTTGCTTTACGTCGAAGCGGCATCAATTATAATAAAACGTTCAGAATAAGCTGTGAGAAAGGATGCTATAATAAGAGTATACAGTCCCTTCAGAACTCGGTTGTGTCAGGAAGGAGCGATATTATGATTGAAAAAATACGAGAACTGTTTCCAGAACATAAAGTGGAACTGCTTGAGAAAGGATGGTCACTCGACAAAAAATACCTTCTCACAGGCAGCAGCGGGAAATTCACTTTAAGAATCAGCGAGAAGAAGTCTCTGGAAAAGCAGATGGAGGAATATGATGCGATTGCATCCATACATTCCGTTGATCAGATGATACGACCTGTGTCATACGGAACTGTGGATGAAATGCATTCCTATATTATATACAACTATATTGAAGGGAGAGATCTCAAAGAAGTCATCCGCGGCCTTGAACCAATGCTCCAGTACGATTTAGGCATTCAGGCCGGAATCATACTGTGCAAGATTCATGAAGTGGAGAAACCAGACTTCGAAGATGTCAGATCACGATACAACCGTAAAATCACTGACAAGATTAATGCGTATAGAGAAGGAACGGTAAAAATGGAGAAACTGGAAGAGTATATTCCGTTTCTTACAGAAAATCGTCATCTATTAGATGAGCGACCCACAGTTCTTCTCCATGGAGATTATCATCTGGGCAATATGATTATAAGGGATGAAAAAGTCTATATCATCGATTTCAACCGTTATGATTTTGGAGATCCCTATGAGGAGTTTGATCGGATGACCATGAACTCCAGTTTCAGTCCGCAGTTTTCAAAGGGACTGCTTCACGGCTATTTCAAGGGCGTTCCACCCATGGATTTCTGGTGGCTTTTGAAGCTCTATGCGGTCACAAACGCTGTAGGTTCTATACCGTGGGCGCAGAAGTATTCCCCCGACAGTATGGACTTTATATTCAAAATGATTGATAATACACTGGACGATTATGTCGATACATCAACACCGATACCCGGCTGGTACAAAAAACTCATTGGGTGGTATGAATAGATTGCTTGTACTTATCACGAGGAGGATTTTACATTGAAGAAATTATTATTATTTATTGTAACAATACCCTTAGTGCTACTATTAGGAGCATGCGAAGAGCAGGAACCCCATGACCCGCTGGATACGTTCTACGGATATATGGAAGCTTTTGAAGTGATGGATTTTGAAAAGATGTATTCTTTACTGGATACCGAAAGCAAGGAAGTCATTTCTGAAGAACAGTACATTTCAACCTACAAAAGCATCTATGAGGCCATCCCGATTACGGATGCCACGATGGTCAGCAGGATGGATCCCTTTGATATGGAAAGAAAGATTCTGAGTGAAGATACATCGAGAATCCCTATGGATATCTCGCTTATCCGTAATGAAGAAGAGATAAAATACAGTCTGGATGTGAAGGTCGTCAGAGAAGTGGATGAGGATGATAATGAAAATTATCTGTTCTCCTATACAACCAAGCTGGTTTATCCGGGATATGAATCCGGTGACCAGATTCAGACCAAAGAAGTTGCTCCATTAAGAGGTGAAATTTTCGATCGGAACATGGAACCCATCGCAGTCAATGGTCAAGTACTATGGGTTGGAATGGTGCCTGGAAGGTTAGGCAGCAAAAGAGATGAAGCCATAAAAGCCATGGCGGTAAATCTAGGACTGACAGAAGAGTATATCAGAAACAGACTTAGTTTATCCTGGGTGAAAGAGGATACTTTTGTCGATATGATCAAGGTGTCCATGGACAAGAAAGCCTTGGTAGATGGTCTTTATGCTCAATATTCAGGCATCATCTACAGAGAAATCAAAGATCGGGTCTACCCATACAAGGAATCCACAGCACATCTCACAGGTTATCTGGGCCTTGTGAACAAGGAAGAGTATGTGGAACTTGAGCCTCTAGGATTCCCAATTGATACGAGAGTAGGTCGTGCGGGTCTTGAACTTCTTTATGAGGAAGAATTAAGAGGACAGATCGGAAATGAAGTCATTCTTCTGGATAAAGACGGAAA
>DATIRH010000374.1:0-7408 GCA_035469845.1 Proteiniclasticum sp.
ATTTATGTAGTGGTGGTTTTGAGAAACCAATTATTCCTTATAGATCTGAAATAATCCAATAACAAAGGAAAAAGGAAATAAAATATGATACAAGAAATTATTATGAATCAAAAAGTGAACTTTACTACTTCGGATGGCGTATTTTCTCCAACCGCAATTGACAAAGGTACATTAGCAATGCTATCCGTTGTTGAAATTAAAGATGACGATAAGGTGCTTGATTTGGGCTGCGGTTATGGCGTTGTCGGGATAACCATCGGAAAAATCATCGGGGAAAACAAGGTAGTCATGTGCGATAATTCAGAAACAGCCGTAGAGCTAGCAAGAGAAAATGCAAAGCTGAATGGATTATCCGCTATGAAAGTAATCCAAAGCGATGGATTAGACCACGTCGAAGATTCTGATTTTACATTAATTCTATGTAACCCGCCATACCACGCTGATTTTTCGGTCGCGAAAAGATTTATAGAAAAAGGTTTCACTAAACTACAAATCGGCGGAGAAATGATTATGGTCACAAAACGTAAAGAGTGGTATAAAAATAAACTGGCATCTACTTTTGGTGGTGTGCATGTACATGAAATTGATGGGTATTATGTATTTGTCTCAGAAAAGCGCTCAGATTTAAAGCTTGTAAAACTGAAAAAACCAGTGAAATTATCTAAAAAACTGCAAAGAAAAATAGATAAGGGTGAATAATTTTTCATCTCCTATAAGATTCTCATTGCTGAAAAGACAAAAAGATCGCGACATTCAAGTCGTGATCTTTTTGTCTTTTGTCATGTGATATTGCTTGATCATCAATAATCTCAAGCAGAAGAATCTACAAGACCATTGGGCTCTGTTTTTTAATCTCCATCTATGCTGCTGTCATAGCAGATTTTTCCGTCAATAATGGTCTTATCAACCTTGATGTCTTTTATACTGCTTCTGTCCACATCAAAATAGGGGTCTTTCAACACAACAAGATCCGCATAATATCCGGGAAGGAGTCTACCTTTGATGTTTTCTTCAAAGCTCATGCAGGCACTGTTAACAGTGATATTATCCAGAGCAGTGGTTCGGTCCACAGCTTCCTCCATGTAAGAGCCCTCAGCTGGGAAGAGGGAAAGGTCCTGTCTGTTTATGGCACAGTGCAGATTCTCCATGACATGAAAATTTTCGATGGGCGCATCGGTGCTGTAGGCAACTTTTATCCCCAACTTCTCCATGGTACCAAAAGCATAGGATGTGCTGGCAAGGGCTTCACCGACGCGGTCTCTTACGATGTGAAGGTCATTGTGTAAAAAGATAGGCTGTGCATAGACGACAAGATTCAGTTTCCTGATTCTCTGAAGCAGTTCATGGTCGGTGATCTGAACATGGATCAGTCCATGTCTGTTTTTGTTGTCCGTATCAATCACTTTTTCATAGGCATTCAGTACACGCTCGAGGGCGCCATCACCTATGACATGAATGGCTGTCTGAATACCGTTTTCTTCAGCTGCACTTATTAGCGATTCGAGAGATTCTACGGTCATGGTCGGCATTCCACGAGTTGTGGGATCATCTGCATAGGGTTCTCTCAGAAATGCGGTACGAGCGCCTAGAGACCCATCAGCAAACATTTTAAGCAGACCATACTTCAGAAATGGACTTTCGTTTCTGTTAAAGCCATCCTTCAGTCTTTCTTCAAAGGTTTCAATATCCTTCGCATACACCTGGTGATAGATTCTAATGCTCTGATCTTCATTCGTGAACCTTCTGTATGCCTCTTCTACAACTTGTGCTTCCTGATTTCCTAGCCAGATATCATTGACTTGGAGAGAGGTAAGTCCGTAGGAAAGCGCTTTTTTTGCAGCAGCCCTGATGTGCTTCAATGCACTTTCTATGGTTTCTTCTTCATAAAGACAGTCGAGGAGTCTTATGGCGTTTTCTCTGAAAATTCCATTTGGTATACCAGATGAATCCGTATCAATCTGACCACCTTCAATAACTGGAAGTGGATGAGGAAAATTCAGCTTCTCAAGGGCTGCTGAATTAACCACAGCCATATGAGAGCAGGTTCTGGTGAATATGATCGGAATTGTGTTCGTGATTCTGTCAAGATCAAGTCTTGTCGGTAGCCTTCTTTCATTAAAATAATCCTGATTGAATCCTCTTCCGGATAGAATCTTCATCGGTTCTGGATGAGAATGAAGAAATGCCTTGCCACGCCTGATCACTTCTTCCATGGAATCGGATCCATACAAGTTAACGGTGGACAGTGCCACTCCGGATTGGTAAAAATGCAGATGGGCATCATTAAAGCCGGGAAGGACAGTCTTGCCTTCGAGGTCTATAATTTCAGATGTATCTAGAAGGGATTCGCGAAGAAGAGCATCTTTTCCTTCTGAAACAATAAATCCGTTCTCTATGAATAGCGCATCCGTAAAGAGATTGCGCTGCTGATATATTTTTCCGTTTTTCAATAGTAATTTCATAGTACCTCCAGTTTTTCTCTGAGATTTTCTGTATGATTAATCATAGGAATCTCGTATAGATTAGCACTATTTTATCATGAAATTCTGAGTTGTTTTAAGTTAATTTGAAATCAGTGATAATATTGAAGTTATGTACAAATCTGTATACGCACGATTTTAATTTGTTATTGTAATCCCTATAGCTTTTAGACATCTATGATATACTGAGATTATCGTTGCAATAATTAGAAAACGAATTAATAGAGTCATCTGGAGGACATTTATGAAGAAGATAAATTATCCACTATTAATAGGCGGAATCGTTCTTTTTTTACTTTTAATACTCACGTATTTTCCGGAAACATTTACTTCAAGAGATCCCATCCATGAGGAACCTCCAAGATACATAGAGTACCAGCAGGATGGTGAGGTGATAGAAGAGCTCTCTGTGAATCCAATGAGACCAAACAATATAAATATCATGGGAACAGACGATGCTGGAAGAGATATTTATGCGCGGCTTGTTTTTGGAACCAAGAATACATTAAGGCTAGGTTTTCTTATTGCTCTCTTTCGTATGATTCTGGCCTTACCGCTGGGGATACTTGCGGGCATGGGAAATAGAAGCATCAGTTCAGTCATTAAATTTTTCAGCACTTTTTTCAGTGCGGTTCCGATGCTGATTTTCAGTTTTGTTCTATTAAATTTCAGTTATTTCTACAGGATGCAGATTGAAAAATCGATTGTCGCTTTTGCGGTGGTGCTTACGATTGTCGGCTGGTCAAAGCTCGCTGGAATGCTCGAAGATGCTGTGAAGATAATCATGGATGAGGATTTCATTGAAGGGGAAACAGCCATCGGGAAAACAAGGCTTCAGATCGTACTTCAAAATGTGGTTCCTCACGTGATTCCGACTGGAGTCAGTCTGTTTTTCAAAGAAATCGCCATGGCACTGTTTCTGGTAGCACAACTTGCTGTTCTTTATGTTTTTGTCGGTTCGACAAGAGAAATCGGAGCAATGGCATTTCGAGCTAATTATCGTATGAGTCTTGAGCCTGAGTGGGGTGGCATGCTGTCCAGAATTACAACAGATGTCATGAGATTTGAAGAGGTCTGGTGGGCTTCTTTCTTCCCGGTTGTATTTTTCGCAGTAGCGATCATGGGCATTAATTTATTGGGTGAAGGGCTGAGGATGGAATTCCAGAAAAGGAATTCCAGAGTGATCAGTATCATCAGAAAAACTTTTGCGATGCTTTCGCCAAAACTTTTTTATCTGCAGCTGAGAGAATTCACCAAGTATTATAAACCAATCCTATTGAAAACTGGAACGGTGGTACTGATTCTGATTTATTTTCTTGTACCTAGATATAAAAGTGAGATTCCCTTTCAGCCTGAAAATGCACTAGATCAGGTGGAGGTACTTTCCAGTTCCGCTTATGAAGGTAGAGTCAGTGGAACCAGAGGGGGTTATGAAGCTGGAAACTACATCATCGATACAATGAAGTCCTATGGATATGAAGTAACCACCATGGACATCAGTTACTATTACGAAGGTGAAGAGTCACTTGAAAATTTAAAAGTTATGGCGCCTATGGTTGTGAAAGAAGGAGAAATCAGACTCACTGATTTAAATGGAGAGGATAAGATATTCAAGCTGCACGAAGACTTCACAATTTTCACACTCAATCGGCAGGAACTTTTAGAAGCTGAAGGGAATGACTTCTATTACAAGGGAACGGCCACTGATAGTACCCATTTAATTCAAGTACCTGAAGATGTTGAGATATTTCCGATCGAAGAACGATACATCAGGGAACTTCTCAATTCCGACAGATCGCCTTTCAGCGAGAATAACATGAGAGGAATAAATGCGTTTGAAAGCGACGAAGTGTTACGGGAATTTAAATTGCAGTTCATGCTGATGGACGAGTATGAATCAAGAAGCAATGCATATCTTCATAAGACGCATACAATTCTTCCGTTTAAAGAACTGCGAGAAATCCTTGAAGATGGTTATTCAGAGATAGAAGTATCTTTCAGTTATCCTGAACTTCCTGAATTCCAGGGTAGGGTGATCGAAGCATTTCTTCCTGGAAATGATTTATCTGAGGAGAATCCGGGTGAGACCATTGTGATCGGTTCCAGTTACGACGGTATTTATGAGCATGAAGGCAAGTCATCTGTGATTTCAGCAACGCCTAGTGCCACGTCGCTGGAAGTTGCCCGAGAGATTGCAGTAATGAAAGAACCGCTAGCAAGATCAGTATCCTTTGTTTTCTGGGATAATCAGATGGAAATCAAGAAAATCACACCAGAGGAGGGGTCAGAATACTACCATAGAGAAGCTATGAAAACTATTGATATGGTCGTTACTGGAGGATATTATTACTATGAAATCGGATATGCCGGAATAGGAAATGACAAGAATGTTTCCTTAGTGACGTTTCCTGCTCAAGGAGGTAGAAAGCCTTCTTATCTGATCGGTACACAGATGGAGCATCTTCTTAAAGACATGAAAGTACCTTACAGAAGATTTCAGAGTATTTATGCCAACACCAGCAGCAGTTCCAGTTTAGGTGTATATGACATGGTTACCAGGTCTACACTGGATATGAGACTTAATGCTTTCTTTACTGTTGGGATTGGGCAGTCACATGTTCAAGACATTGGAACCGATCGGGATGATCTATCGCAAATAAACATGAAAAAATTCATAAATATTGGACAAGTTATGCTGGATAATCTAACAATGAATCCCTATTTAATGGAAGATCCACCGAAGAAGGAGTGATGAGGGTTTATGATTGAAGTTAAAGATCTCAAAAAATATTTTATAGCGAAGAATTCAGTGTTTGGAGATGAGAAAGAGCTGATTCATGCGGTCAATGGGATTGATTTTAAAATAGATCAAGGGAAAACTCTGGGACTGGTGGGTGAGTCTGGAAGTGGGAAATCCACTACAGGAAGACTCGTCCTTCGATTGCTGGAACCTACGTCTGGGTCCATTCATTTAGATGGTAAAGATATAAGCACGATTTCCAACAAGGATTTCAGGAAACTGCGCAAAGAGCTCCAGATGGTTTTTCAGAATCCTTATTCCGCACTGGATTATAAAATGACGATCGAAGATATTCTGGTCCAGCCTCTTCAGATTCATAAAATAGTCCAACCTTTGGATTATAAGAAGGAAGTATACAGATTGTTGGACCTGGTGGGGCTCGACAAGGCTTCAGCTAAAAAATTTCCGCATGAATTCAGTGGCGGTCAAAGGCAGAGAATAGGTATCGCCAGGGCTTTGTCTACGAAACCCAGATTTATAGTATGTGATGAACCGGTATCCGCTCTGGATGTGTCGGTACAATCTCAGATTATTAATCTTACGATGGATCTACAGAAAGAATTCGGATTGTCCTATCTTTTCATTGCCCATGATCTTCATGTTATAAAGCATGTAAGTGATGAAGTTGCAGTGATGTATCTTGGTAAAATTGTGGAGAACGGAGATTCGGAACTCATATTCAGTCATCCCATGCACCCTTATACAAAAGCTCTTCTTGCTGCTGTTCCAGGTCAGAAGGGTAAAATTGTAGAGGAGAGGAAAAGACTTAAAGGGGAGATTCCAAGCTCCATCAAAATGCCTGAGGGATGTGCCTTTCATACCAGGTGCCCTTATGCTATGGATATATGCAAGGAAATAATTCCGATATTGAAAAAACATGAGAAGAGAGAAGTAGCATGTCATCTGTTTTGATGAACGTATGCATGATCGGAGGCAATTATGAATCTGAGACATAAGAAACTAATAAAAGTAATCCTTGGGAATCTGCTTCTTCTATCCACTGTGATAGTGGGGGTAATTGTCATCACAGGAGTTCCGATAAATTTTGATATTATTTATGAGAAAGGAAGTTATCGTCCCAACATGCCATTCAGTCTCATTACTGAGGGGATCAAAGAGAATTTTCGATATGTTTTTTCTGGAAAGGTAAGAGAACTGGTGATTTTAGATAATACTGTAGGAGAATTGTTTGCAGTCTCAGCTAAGCGTAGCGGAATTGTATTATTTTCCGGTATTGTTCTTGCAGTACTCGTCGGGATTCCGAAAGGAATAATTGACAGCAGAAAAAGAGACCGAATTGGAACATTTAAGATGCTTCAATCTCTGATACCGCTGTCTGTTCCGGATATACTGACGATCGGCATAATTCAGATGCTTGCATTATATCTGTTTAAAAACAATATGACCTTTTTAGGGATTGGTCCCATAGAATTTAAGGGAGACCAGTACTGGTACAACGCAATCTATCCGATTATATCCATTTCGATTCTTCCTGCTGCATACATAGCTAGAACTACTGCTACAGCAATTGAAGAAGGATTTTCAAAACCCTATATCTTAGCAGCAAGAGGGAAGGGTTGTTCCAGATTCAGAATCATAAAGAATCACTTGATGAAAAGTGTGATCTACGAGGTTCTTTCAGTTTTCCCGACGATTCTTGCTTTGATGTTTTCAAGCCTTATTATTGTGGAAAGACTGTTTTACTATAGAGGAATCGGATACCATATGATTGATTTTTACACTTCCACCCGAGTCGATCCTTTTGTTGGAAGCATGGCGTTCAGTTATTTTATGACAATTATGGCAGTGGTTTATTTCCTGATTCTTTTCATTTTCAATTTACTGAAAGATATGGTGATTCCACAAGTTAAGTCATGATAAATGTAAAAGTAGAAGACAATTACAGGAGGAAAAAAGATGCCACTACTTAGTGTCAACAACATAAAAACATACTTCTATCTGGATGGAGTAGAATTACCTGCAGTAGATGATGTAAGCTTCACATTAGATAAAAACAAGACTTTAGCTGTCATCGGTGAATCAGGAAGCGGGAAGAGTGTACTTGTCCTTAGTATCATGAAGCTCGTGGATTATCCAGGGAAGATTGTTCATGGGGAAGCAGTCTATC
>DATIRH010000375.1:0-8799 GCA_035469845.1 Proteiniclasticum sp.
AAGATGACGATATCACCATAGAAGCAGTTCCTGTAACTGAAAAAGCACAGGAAGTACTGAAAGCGCTGGGAAATACAGAAAATATCAAAGCCATTGATGCCTGCATCACAAGGCTGAGACTTGAAGTATATGATAGAAGCAAAGTGGACAAGAAGAGACTGAAGGAACTAGGTTCCCCAGGAGTCATGGAAATAGGAGATACTGGAATTCAGGTGATCTTCGGTACCGCTGCTGAGGGCCTGAAGTATGAAATCAAGAGCATCATGAAAAACCCTCAGAAAGTTTCAGTGGTTAAGTCCGCTGTCATTGAAGAAAAAGAAGTGGTGAGAACAGGCGAAGAAACAATCATGACTTCACCAATGAAGGGAAAGATTCTGGATCTGACAGAAGTTCCTGATAAACTTTTTGCTGAAAAAATGATTGGCGACGGATTTGCTGTGGAGCCTCACGAAGGCTATGTGGTATCTCCAGTCAAGGGCGAAATCGCTCTGATTTTTGAAACCAATCATGCCATAGCCATCATAACGGAGACAGGTCTAGAAGTTCTGGTTCATATCGGAATTGATACCGTGAAGATGGAAGGAAGAGGCTTTACAAGACTGGCTGAGGTCGGACAGAAAGTGGATAATGGAACTCCGCTCATGAAGTTTGATCTTGAACTGGTCAAAAAAGAAGCGAAATCCAGTATCACAGAAGTGGTTGTAACCAACATGGAAAAGGTGCAGGAAATGAAAATCATTGCATCGGGACTTGTTACAACATCAGATGAAGTGCTTATTGTAAAATAAGAAAACCAATCAGTATATGATAGATCAGACTGCTGCCTTGAAGAAGGGTGGCGGTCTGATTTTTTTATGTAATGAAACATCTCACTGATGAATGATCAGTCCAGAAATAGGTGGTTCGAGCTTTCAGATATTTATGGCGATAGGTCGGTTTTTATAAAGTAGTGGTATATAATAGTAGAAGACCAAAAAATCAGAATTTTAGGGTGTCATCAGAAAGTATACTGGACTGACACCATTACATTATTTCACTGGATAATCGAAAGGAAGTTAATATGTTGGATATCAAGAAAGTGACGCTTCTCAGCGATGTGGATGGCACCCTGTTATCAAGTGACGGGAAAGTCTCCATAAAGAACAGGGAGGCAATAAGTCGGTTTATAGAAGCAGGTGGACACTTCGGCATTGCTACAGGCAGGGGACACATCAATGTGCTGAACTTCATTGAAGATGTTGAAATCAATGCGCCTTCAATTCTATATAATGGTTCGATGCTCTACGATTTTGCTGAGCGGAAAACATTAAGAACAGAGACATTACCCCTACTGAAACTGAAGGAAGTTATAAAATGGATCATTACATCCTATCCTGAAATCATGGTTCATATCTACAGCCCAGACACCTGCTACCTTGTCTCTGAAGAGATCAATGCAGATGCAAAGACGCTTGCAGATCATCAGCCTGCTGTATTCTCAGATCTTGACGAAGTGATCAGTACACCATGGATCAAAGTGCTTCTGGCTGGTGAGAACAGTTCCTTGAAGAGGATCGAAAAGGAGCTTGGTCGTGTACTGTTTGAAGAGATGAGATGGGTATACTCAGCGGATATCTATCTTGAAATACTGCCCATGGGCGTTTCAAAAGCGTCTATGCTTCTGAAGCTGAAAGAGATTCATGGGGAAGATCAGAAAGTGATCGCCGTCGGTGATTTTTACAATGATCTGGAGATGATAAAAGATGCTGACTACGGCATTGCCATGGGAAATGCACCGGATGACATCAAGGCAGCTGCTGATGGAATATCTGTTTCCAATGACGAAGACGGCATTGCATGGATCATTGATGCAATAATGGCTGATGAACTGGAAAAACGTACAATGAAATAATTTAACACAGAAGGACTATTCTAAAGTATCGATAGAATAGTCCTTTTGTTTTTGAAGATCCATTGTATTTCCATTACCGCACCTGTGTAATCTGTACTTTCTATTTCAATTCGTTCTCTTATCGTTCAACCTTTGGTCATTATCAGTTCTAAAATTCAGACTACAATGACGGTATGATAGAAAAGATTGAAAAAGCAATCAATCAGGAGGCGAAAATGAAACGTATAGTAGGACTATTCAGTAAAGAAGTCAATGCATTGAAGGCCATCGAAAGATTAAGAGCTGATGGATATAGAGATGAAGAAATTTCTGTAATCACAATGGACAAGGAAAGCCATGACAGGATGTCTGATGTGGTTGGAGAAGACATCATGAGCGATTCGGACATCAAGTCTGTTAATGCAGGAGAAAAAGCTGCATCGGGCAGTGTCATCGGTGGAATAGGAGGATTTATCCTAGGACTGGGAGCTCTGGCCATTCCGGGAGCGGGACCAGTGCTTGCTGCAGGTCCTATCGTAGGTGCTATAACAGGAGCCATAGCAGGAGGGGCCATAGGAGGCGTAGCAAGTCTTCTTACAGAATATGGTATACCTGAAGAAGAGGCGAAAACCTATGAAGAAAGAATCTCTGACGGAGACATCATGATTCTAGTGGATGACGATGAAGAAAGAAGAGAAGCAGTCTATGATAACTTTTATGAGAATGACAGCTACACAAGAGACGGATACAAAAAAGGAGACCCTGGTCTGAATCTGGATGAGGACAAGGTGGATCCCAATGATCCGCTGAATGACCCAAAAAGACTACTTTAAAAAGGGATGAAGAAAGATGCTCATACAATAGAGGGAAAAAGCTACGTAGCTTTCTCTCTTTAAGATAGAAAGCAGATGCAAAATATTTGCATCTGCTTTCGTTAAGTGTTACCGGGAATCTAGGTTATTTATATGGCCTAAAGCGTTTTGATGAAGACTGTAAGAAACAGCTCGTAAAGATTTACAATCAAGGTAAGCATAGGGCTAAAAGATTATCTTAAGAATGCGATGCATCTGGACCTAATTCTTAAGGAGCAAAGGAAAACTATAAGACAATTCTTTAAGTTAAGCTGTTAATAAGACTTTGAAGCTACAATTTATATAAAATAAATTTAGAACCTTAGAGTAGTACCATTAGAATTGGCATCTATATTTATAGGCTTAATAACAAATGAAGTCATGCATTTTTTTACAATGACACAAGTTGAATATAGAATACTAAATATTACTTAATAAGGAAAAGTAGTCCAGCTATTGAATAAAATCTATGTAATTAGATTTTCGTCTACTAAAGATTTGTCGTTCCATAGACCAGCAATCCGCTCCAATTTAGAAGAAAAAATAAAGAAAGGTGTAGAGATGTTAGAGCTTAAAAATATAAGGAAATCCTATCGTACAAAAGATTTTGTCCAGAATGCCTTAAATAAAGTTTCCGTTTCATTTAGAGATAATGAGTTTGTTTCAATATTAGGAGCGTCGGGGTCTGGTAAAACCACTATGTTAAATATTATTGGAGGACTTGACCGTTATGATGAAGGTGACATAATCATTGAAGGCATTTCTACTAAGAGATATAAGTCTGCTGATTGGGATGCGTATCGAAACAGTCGTGTCGGTTTTATTTTTCAAAGTTACAACCTCATTCCCCATCAAACTGCTTTAGCAAACGTTGAGCTAGCCCTGACATTAAGTGGGGTATCGGCAAATGAACGGAAAAAACGGGCCATTGAAGCATTGGAAGAAGTGGGTCTAGGCGACCATATCCACAAGCGACCGACACAGTTATCTGGTGGACAAATGCAAAGAGTGGCCATCGCACGAGCCTTGATCAATGACCCGGAAATAATACTAGCGGATGAACCCACAGGTGCACTAGATAGTACAACTGCTGACCAGGTGATGGACCTATTAGTTGAAATTGCAAAAGATAGACTCATCATCATGGTCACCCATAACTCAGAGCTAGCAGATAAGTATACTAATCGTATTATCCAGCTTAAAGATGGTATGATTATTGGCGATACAAATCCTCATACAATTAAGACTAAGGATGCATCCATAGTGGCTAAAGCCAAAAAGACGAAAATGTCTTTTTTAACAGCGGTTTCACTTTCTGTTAGTAACTTGCTGACCAAAAAAGGTCGAACAATTATCACAGCTGTCGCAGGCTCCATCGGAATTATTGGAATAGCCTCCATACTCGCTTTAGCCAGTGGCATCAATAATTATATTGATAGCGTTGAGGAAGAAACAATGAGCGCTTTCCCTCTAAGTATCGACTCTTCAGGGATTGATATCACAAGTTTTTTAGGTGGCGAAGGAAATGCTGACGAAAACACAACAGAAGTAACTTCAGAAACCATTCCAGAGCCTGCTAAAGATGAGCAAACCCAAGAAGTTGAAAGACCAGTAGATGAAGTTCCCATTTTAAATACGGTGACGTCACTTTTTTCTTTTCAAAATAAAAATGATTTAAGAAGCTTTAAAGAACATTTAGAAACGAATCAAAGCGAAATTGATCCCTACGTTAAAAACATTCAATATAAATATGGGATTACACCCCAAATTTATTTAGAGAATGAAGCTGATGCTGTTCGACAAGTAAACCCTGATACAGTTTTTTCTCAATTTAATTTTGGTAGTCCGGCTGGACTGGATTTAATCTCAGGGGCAGGTGATTTTGGGAGGCAAAACTTTAACGAACTCCCTGGTGATATTTCACTATTTGAAGACCAATACGATGTCCTTGAAGGGAAATGGGCCACAAAAATCAATGAAATCGTGGTTGTCTTAACAGATAGCGGTTCACTCACTGATACAACCATGTACACATTAGGTCTCAAAAATCGAGAAGATTTAAAAAATATGTTTGAGAATTTCGTAAATGACGAAGATATCGAAGTGGAAGAAGATAAGAAAGATAAAATTAATTTTCAAGAAATAATGGATGTGACCTTTAAATTAGTGAATCCAGCTGAAAAGTACACTTATGATGAAAGTTTTGACCTTTGGGTTGATCGGTCAGAGGATAAAAAATATATGGATGCTGTGATTGAATCTGCCTTGGAATTAGAGGTTGTTGGAATCGTAAGAGCTAATTCTGATACGAATAACCCTGTCCTCTCTTCAGGACTCCACTATTCTACTGAACTAACTCAATATTTAATTACAGAAGCTGCCCGCTATGATATCGTGCAGCAACAGATAGGAGATAAAGAATTAAATGTCTTTACTGGGAAACGTTTCGATGATGAACAAGAATTCGCTCCCAGTGAACTCTTCAACTTAGAAGATTTCATTACTGTGGATCAAGAAATGATTCAAAACGCCTTTAGCTTTGATCAGTCCGCACTTAATATTAACTTCTCTAATTTCAATATTAATGTGGATGCGTCGGACTTACCTGCTTTACAATTAGATGTGCTTGCTGAGAGTATTGCAACACAAGTTGATGTACCTGTAGAAGAGATCCGAGTCATTTTAGTATCAGTACTCCAAGACTTTGTAGCGACTCAAAATGAGCAACAAGTTACAGAACTCGAGGACTGGGTTGCTAACTTTGACGTTTACATTCAAAGTGAAGAAGTACAGGCTCAGCTAATTCAAGACTTCGAAAAGGTTAACAGCGATGCAAATATTACGCAAACCTTAATTGATATTGTACAGAATTACTTTACATCTTACATCAGTACCAGCTTCAATCAATTAATCGGCAAGGTGCAAGCTGATGTTACTAGACAGTTCCAAGCAGAAATCGGGAACTTAGCTGGTAATATTCAAAATGCTGTGAATTTTGATACCAATGCATTGACAGATGCTTTCCAATTTAACATTGAGGAAGATGAATTCTTTAATCTGATTAGTAGTTTTGGCCAACGGGAACAAATTAGCCAAAATTCGAACTTAAATCTCTTAGGTTATCGTGATTTGGATGATCCTACTTCAATTAATTTATATCCAAAAGATTTTACCACCAAAGAAAGTGTTGTGAAATTCATCGAGGACTATAATACAGAAAAGATAAATGCAGGCGAAGTGGAT
The DNA here is from genome assembly GCA_035469845.1 of Proteiniclasticum sp. Taxonomy (GTDB): domain Bacteria; phylum Bacillota; class Clostridia; order Clostridiales; family Clostridiaceae; genus Proteiniclasticum. Next base: position 5,965 of record DATIRH010000375.1, read on the forward strand.
AAAGTTGTTAATTATACTGACTTAATCGCTGCAATCTTGTCTTCTGTGACAACGATTATTGATACGATTTCATATGCCCTCGTGGCCTTTGTTGCAATATCATTGGTGGTTTCATCAATTATGATTGGTGTAATTACTTATGTATCCGTACTTGAGCGAATCAAAGAAATTGGGATTTTACGAGCAATTGGCGCAAGTAAAAAAGATATTCGACGGGTATTTAATGCCGAGACGTTAATCATTGGTTTTGTTGCTGGGACCTTTGGGATTTTAGTCACTTATGGAATCAGCATTATTGCAAATATTATCGTCTATAATCGTTTTAATATTCCAAACATCGCAAATTTAGAACCTACAGCAGTAGGAGTTTTAATTGGCATTAGCATGTTCTTAGCCTTTATTTCAGGTTTAATTCCTGCTTCATCGGCTGCTAATAAAGATCCAGTAGAAGCTTTGAGAAGTGAATAATTACACACTGAAATACTAACCGAAAAGACTACTTTAGAATAAGGGATTATGAAAGATGATCAGACATAAGATGGATACTCCATCAGAGAGGGAAAAAGCCGATGCAATTTTTTGCATCGGCTTTCGTATAGTCCAGTTACATTATTTCTTCTTTTTCAGTTCCTTCATGATCAGAGCAGAGAATCCGATTAGATACGCTACGAAAGGTATGAATCCTACCAGGACACCCTTGGTTTGTTTCTTCAATATATTCACCTCTTGAAATCATCATAGCCCAAAGAGATAAAAACAAGATTAAATCAGAAGAAGTAAGAAATCCAATCAGTCTGATCTATTCTACAAACAATGTGGTGCCTATAAAGAGTGGAAGGTAGCTTTCCTTGTCCACGATGAGATACATAAATGGTCTGTCTAAGTAAACAGTCTTCGGTTCTTCTATGGCTGCAGATTCTTCCGATACTTCAACTACGGTTGCCGCGCCTGCTTTAGTCCCCTTTTCGTCTACTTCGATCTTGGTCTTATGGATGACTCTGCTGATATAGAGATTGCCTTCTGCTGTGCCCAGATCCTTAAGATCAGCCTTGTATTCATCAAAAGCATCTTCCATGCCCATCATGATGAGGATGTCTGACATTTCTACAGAGTATTCTGTGGTGAATTTAGGCATCAAGGTGTGAACTTCTGTATTCTCGGCATTTTCAATGAGGCTGTGGAGCTTTTCGCCTGACAACGTGGCAATGTATCCGGCAAGAGACAGGTCCTCTGGTGGCAATAGGGCAACAAAAGCATATTTTCCGCCTGCATAGTTTTTGATGAATCCTTTTGCGTCTCCATCTTCGATGTACTGAGTTTCTTCTGAATACATCATGTTGGCTGTCTGAACTGTTCCATCATCGGCAGTAAATTCATCTTCCCAGATCGAATACTCGTTATAGATGGTTTCCCATTCGGCATCAAAGGAGAGGGCATTGATGAGATACATCACAGCTTCATCCGGAATCTCGTCCAGAATATTTTCAATCATGCCATCGGTTTCCTTGGTTACCCAATCATTGATTGCCTTTAATGTGGTTTCATCAAAAGGAGATCTGTAGATCCCTGCGTTGTAGTAATTCGCATTGGTCTGAAGAAAATCTTTCTTGACATCAATTCTTCCACCTTCTCTGAACCAGATGGAGTTGGCCATGCTGACTTTCAGTTTGTCCTCATCAGGCAGATTTCGCATGTAGAGATTGAGGAGCTGGTTTATTTTCTCAGTTGGCAGCCCGAAAACTTCTTCCATCTGTGAAAGAGTGGTTTCTCTTGCTCCATTGGCTGTCATACCTAAAGCAGAAAGCACGGATACAGGAGAAATCAGCGTGTTCTGACAAAGAAGATTCATTTTGAAAAGCTCCAGTGAAAAATTCATCGCAGCGATATTGTCTTCTTTAATATAGGAGTCTATTTGTTCTATAGATTCAGGCTGGATGTCCTTCATCAGATCATCACCGTCAGCAGCCGCTTTCTGGCTGCAGCCGGAAGAGGTTAAGAGAAGTATGAATGAAAGCATCAGTACAAATGCAGGAATTAGCGTGTTTCTTTTAATCATTTTTCGATCCTCCCTGGAGAGCGAATGTAAATTCTATCTTTTCATATTGTAAAGCATTTGTGTAATTGATTCAAATACTTCAAATCAAAAAATCAATTGAATTTTATAATGGGTTTTATAAGAAGTATACGTTAACTGAAAACCTACCCTGTGTCTGTTGTGTAGAGATAATACTTGCAAAGTTATTCTACAAATAAGGTGGTACCGATGAAGAGTGGAAGGTAGCTTTCCGTATCCACAATGAGATACATGAAGGGCTTGTCGAGATGAACGATCTTCGGGTCTTCAGGAGCAGCAGATCCTACCAGTACTTCAACTACGGTTGCAGCGCCTGCTTTGGTTCCTTTTTCATCCACTTCGATCTTGGTCTTGTGGATGACTCTGCTGATATAAAGATTATCATCTGCGGTGCCCAGGTCCGTAAGATCTGCTTTTTCAACATCAAATGCATCTTCCATGCCCATGCTGACGAGAATATCGGACAATTCCACATCATATTCCGTGGTGAACTTAGGCATCATTGCATGTACTTCCGTAAGTTCGACATTTTTCATGAGGCTATAAAGCTTTTCCCCATTTAATGTGGCTATGTATTCGGAAAGGGACAGATCTTCTGGTGGTAAGAGGGCAACAAAAGCGTATTTGCCACCGGCATAATTCTTCATGAACCCTTCTGCCCCATCATCTTCGATGTACTGATCTTCTCCTGAAACCATCATATCAACTCTTTGAATGGTTCCGTCATCGGCTGTGAAAAAATCCTTCCTGATCTGATAATC
>DATIRH010000376.1:0-1594 GCA_035469845.1 Proteiniclasticum sp.
TCCTTTAAATTCAATCAGACCGTTATTCACAGCTGTGATTGATTCAAGATCAAGGTGATTCGTAGGCTGATCAACAATAAGAAGATTAGCAGTTGAAAGCATCAGTTTAGAGAGCATACATCTTACTCTTTCTCCACCAGACAGAACATTGGCTTCTTTCAAAGCTTCTTCTCCCGAAAACAGCATTCTGCCTAGGAATCCCCTTATATAGCTCTCACTTTTATCCTCAGAATATTGTCTCATCCAGTCAACAAGATTCAAATCGATATCATTGAAGTATTTTCCGTTATCTCTTGGGAAATATCCCTTTGAAATTGTTACACCATATCTGAAGGAACCACTATCAGGCTCCATTTCACCAGCAATTATCTTAAAGAGTGTACTAACAGAAATATCATTTCCTGCAAATGCGATTTTCTCATCTTTACCTACGATGAAGGAAACATTATCAAGCACTTTCACTCCATCGATGGATTTTGTAAGATTCTCGACGATGAGAATGTCATTACCAGGTTCTCTTTCAGGTTTAAACCCGACAAAAGGATATCTCCTGTTTGATACAGCAATATCATCTAATGTGATCTTATCAAGAAGCTTTTTCCTTGAAGTAGCTTGTTTTGACTTTGAAGCATTTGCAGAGAATCGTGTGATAAAGCTCTGAAGATCTCTGATTTTCTCTTCTTTCTTCTTGTTTGAATCCTTCATCAGCTGATTCATGAGCTGGCTGGATTCATACCAGAAATCATAATTACCCATATAAATTCTGATCTTTCCAAAATCAACATCACAAATGTGAGTACAGATCATATTAAGGAAATGTCTATCATGAGATACAACAATAACTGTACCTTCAAAATCGGCAAGATAATTCTCAAGCCAGGTAATTGATGGCAGATCAAGATCATTTGTCGGCTCATCCAGTATCAGTACATCCGGCTTACCAAACAGCGCCTGCGCTAAAAGAACTTTAATCTTTTCAGTACTTTCCAGCTCACTTAGAATTCTATCATGCTTGTCAGTATTTACCCCAAGCCCTAATAGAAGTGAAGCGGCTTCGGCTTCGGCTTCCCATCCATTAAGTTCAGCAAACTCTCCTTCTAATATAGATGCTCTTATTCCATCTTCATCAGAAAAATCCGCCTTGCTGTATATTTCATCTTTTTCTTTCATTATTTCAAATAATCTCTGATTACCCTGGATTACTGTATCAATGACCTTTACCTGATCAAACTGGAAATGATCCTGCTTCAGTACTGACATTCTCATATCTTTTCCTAATGAGACATCCCCAGTATTCGATTCAATTTCACCAGACAATATCTTCAGGAAAGTCGATTTCCCTGCCCCATTGGCACCTATAACCCCATAACAATTGCCTGAGGTGAATTTTATATTCACATCATCAAAAAGTTTTCTTCCACCAAATCGTAGACCTACATTATTTACATTTAACATTAAAACTATTCACTCCATATTACTTTATTTTTATTTATGTTTTTATATTTCATCTGCATTCACACAATTTATTATTATACCATGAAACTCAATATAAATACAGCCTTCTTGCAATCTTTTTTTTTGTTTATTCACATCA
>DATIRH010000377.1:0-4995 GCA_035469845.1 Proteiniclasticum sp.
TAGATCAATCTCCCCTTGCTCCTGCGTAAACCAGTTTTTGACATTGATCTCCGGATGAGGATCTACAAAGATATAGGATTGGTCAGGCTGATCTGCTTTCATAAATGAAGCCTGATCTTCATGATCATCACTATAGGCTTTGATACGATTATGACCTGGCTGCAATGGCACATTTTCAAATACAAATACAGTGTCTCCTTGTATCGTTTCAAATTCCACCCCATTGATATCCAAAGATACCTCTGAAAGATTAGAATAAACTCTGATATCAATTTTTTCCTTATCCCTATTTATAAAACGTTTCTCGCAAATATGGACAAAAGGCTCATTGGACCAATTGGCTTTATAGTAATAAAATGCATCCTTTCTGACTTGACGGTCAAAGGTGACTAATCCTTTGCAGTTCTTCCCTTTTGTTCCACCTTCATTTCTGATAGAGCTGCCAAAATCAAACATATTCCATACGAAACTTCCCCATAAATAGGGTTTTGATTTGATGATGTCGTAGGTCTCTTCATGATAAATGGACTGAAACTCTTCACTATAATCCTTGACTTCAGGATGATCCGAATGAAATGCGAGATTGCAGTCAGCGCCGTACTCTGATATGCCTAGTGCAACCTGAGGATTATCCGAGTGAAACTGATCTATCCATTCATCCAGGCCAGATACCTTATCATAGTACCAGCCGTAATAAAGATTATACCCTGTCATATCTGTAATGAAATTGAGTGGACTGCTGTTTTTGACATGGTACATATTCGCACTTGCAGACAAACCATCAGGTAACAATTCATGCACAATGTCATTGAGCACATCAACAGAGCGATACATGTCTATCGACTCACCACCCATGGCTATTTCGTTCTGAATACCCCAGAAACAGATAGATGGATGATGGCAGTTCTGATAAATGAGTTCCTTCAGCTGATCTGCAGCATTTTTCAATACCAGTTCACTGTCTGGCATAGACATCATCGGGATTTCAGCCCAGACTACATAACCTTCCTCATCGCACAGATCATAAACCTGCTGGTCATGCTGATAATGAGACAGTCTCAGGGCATTTGCACCAATATCTCTGATGAGTTCAAAATCCTTCTGGATCTGACTCGTAGTCACCGCATTTCCATAGCTTTCAAAATCCTGATGCTTCGCAACCCCATTTATACGGTGCGGTTTACCATTCAAGAAGAATCCCTCTTCTGATGTCAGTTCACAGCTTCTGAAGCCGAAATTCATGCTTACTTCATCATAGACTTCATTCTCATCTTTCAGCACTGCTATCAGCGTGTATAAGTATGGATTCTCTTTTCCATACCATAAATGCGGTTTCTCGAACTTCATTGTAATCTGCTTATCTGATGCCTTTACCTTCTGAGACTGGATGGTCCGTCCATCCTGATCAAGCACTTTCAGATGGACCATCGCTTCATCTGCACATAGGGTATGCAGTTCTATGTGTAGACTTCCTGACTGATTCTCATGAACCTCGCTTCGAAGAATAACACCATTGCTGCCATAGTATTCCAGATCGAAATGTGTTCTACTCGTGCAGATCAGGTTAACATCCCTGTAAAGTCCACCATAAATCGTGAAATCTCCATTAAGAGGAGAGATGTCCTCTGTTGGAGCGTTGTCTACATAAACACTTAGTACGTTTTCTTTGTCCCACTCATAGAATTCAGTGATTTCAAATCGAAATGTAGAATATCCGCCTCTGTGCTCACCTACGTATTTGTCATTCAGATAGACTTTACAAAGAGAATTCGCTCCTAAAAATTCCAGATACAGCACATCTTCCTTGTGTCTCTCAGAAATAGAAATATTTTTCTGGTATACATATTCGCTTCGATCGTTATTTCCATCGGTATTCCAGGTATGAGGCAGATTCACTACCTCTTGGGATGTTGAATCATAACGGTCTTTATGCAGATCTGAACCTGCACTTTCAAATTTCCATCCTGTATTTAATGGATATACATGTCGCATCTTCTACCTCCACTATTATCGTGTTCACTTCATTGTATCTTAACCACATTCCGCTTCTTCATCTTGTTACATCTCATTATACAAAAGGGACAAGTCTTTAAATACTTGTCCCCTTGGCTCTGATAAATAACGTTATGACTTCCCACGTATTTATGGTGCTTTATAATAAGTTCTCATTCATTTCTGATAATAAGTTATTTTGTACTTCTTTGTCAAAGCCACCACTCAGAAATACACTTAAATAATTTTCGTTGAGTTCTGACCATGACACTTCTTCTTTTGAGGCCAGAATAGGATAGTACCATACCTGATTGTTCTTGGCCGCTTCATAGTCACCTATTGCGTCACCGACCATGATTGTTTTTTTACGGTCATAACCAGTTTCAAGGAGTTTTTTAATGCACTCACTTTTGGTGCCGTCATCCTGAGCAAAGAAATAATCAACCAGGTCGTATAAGCCACTTTTCTTCCACTCTTCTTCAATGGCTGCCTTATTTGCCGAAGAAACCACAGCTATATCAGCTTTTGACTTCATCAGTTCCATTGTCTCTTTTACACCCGCAAAAGGTTCTGCCAGTGGCAGTTGTCTGATGATCTCATTGACTCGATCCGACCAGGCCAATGCTTTTTTCATGATTTCCAGTCCACTTTTATTGTATTCCTTTTTCAGAGATTCAGGTGATAATGTGTTGGTCGTTTCTACCCATGTTTTCAGCTTATACAGCTGTTCTTCATCTGCATACTCTGGATACATGCCCAAGATCGTCACAAGACCTTGAAAGCGGTTGATGCCTCTTGTCATTGTATAAAGATTAATGTCATTCCATTCCTTCAGCACAGCCTCCTGCTTCTCAGCAGACACTTCCCATATTTCCACAAGTGCGGGTCCAAAAGCCTTTTCATGCTTCACTGTCATAGAATCAATGGCACATCCATCAGAATCGATGCATATCAGAATCTTTTCGCTTTTTAGTTTATCCATTACAGCCTCGTTTCCCACCTGTCACAGAAATAGTGTTCTTTCACTTCACCTGTGAACTCGGATTTTCCGCACATTTTATCCACTGTTGCTCTTATATTATCCCTAGTGCTACCAAAAGCATTGATGAAAGTCTTCACCTGGGGGATATCTATCAGATGAGTTGTGTAATTCAGACTGATTCCAATAGTAGGCACCTCTGAAATATACCAAGGCAGCTCCATGCTGTGGTTCTGACTCCATTTGACCCGTACAACATTTTCTTGTGCATAACCATTTACATTGATGGCTACGATGACCAGATCATATTTCTCCTGAAATTCTTTTCTGGAACTCATATTATGCATTTTCACGAAATTCATTATACTCGGTCCGTTCTCCGCCTCCAGGTCATAAAAACATGGTGCTAGTTCAACTTCAAATCCAGCTCTTTGCAGCTCTTCCATCATGATCTGGCGTGCAGGATCTGGTTTGTACGCAATACTTATTGGCGCTGACTGGACATACACAAGCCAGACTTTTTTCTTTTCATTCGGATTGACTGGTATCAGATGAGCTGTATCTTTTACAAGCGTAGTACATCTTTCTGCAGCCAGCTTTCTGAAACTCTGATGCTGCTCTGTATTCACAGTTGTGTAAATCAGTTCCTTGCTTGGCAACGCAATGCTTGGGTCTGTTAGCTCCAGTTTGGCCTTCAGACCTAATATTCTTGTTACTGCTTCATCAACACGTTCTACAGATAGGAGATTATTCTCAATGCCATTTTTGACAAAGGACATATCCTCATCCATGTCATTGGAAAAGAGAATCATATCACAACCGGCAGCGATGACGAGTGGTAGGGCTTCTTCTCTTTTCTTTACCGCGGATAAACCGATCATATGGGTTGCATCTGTTACTAGAAGCCCATTATATCCCATTTCTCCTCTAAGAAGATCTGTAAGAAGTTCCGGTGCTAGCGTTGCAGGCATGATTTCTTCATCTTTGATTCCAGGTCTTAGCTTTCTGCTCATTTCAGGAAGACCTATATGACCTACCATAATTGTTTCAATACCGTCTTCAATCAGGTCACTATATACTTTGCCGAAGGAGTTTTTCCATTCATCCACACCTAAGTTATTGATACCGAAAACCAGATGCTGGTCCAGTTCTTCAACACCGTCTCCTGGGAAATGCTTAATGCAGCAAGCCATATTAGGATTGGCTTCTTTTGCTCCTCTGATGAATGCCCTTGTATTTTTTAAAACAGTGTCTGCGTCTGACCCAAAGCATCTTGTATTGACGATGGTGTTTCTCCAGTTCATGTAAATATCCACAACCGGATTAAAGAGCCAGTTGCATCCGATGCTTGTCGCTTCACGAGCAGAGACTAATCCCATATGATAGGCTGTATCTTCCGATGCATTCGCTGCCGCTTGAGCAGCGGTTGCAACAAAAGTTCCTTTATCAGGAAGGCACCCTATTCCACCATTATCACAGTTTGCAGCAATGAGCAGTGGTATTTTTGATAATTTCTGATACGTTGTATTCTGTAGATAGACGGTTTCAATATCTCCACCCTGCCAGCGAAGTCCACCTTGATGATATTGATCCAATGTTTCCTGAATTTCAGACCCATTGACACCCGGTTTTGTTTTTAGCATGATGAACAACTGTCCGATTTTCTCATCTAATGACATCTGTTCCAACGTATGATGAACCCACTTTATCTGTTCTTCTTTGAGCTGGTACGGTTTTTCTCTTAAATTGACCATATTTATCTCCCTTATTTATCTTGCCATAACAAGCTCTTTTCTTTTTTCCTTTGCCTCCATGATTCTGGCTTTCTCTTTCTTTCTTTGTGCAGGTACACGTTGATTGGCCAGGAACGCTAGGAATGCTATAAACATAACCATATTGATCACTGTATTCAGCGCGTTGGAAATTTGAAGTGCAATCATTCCGATACCAAATAGCTTTAACGTCAATGAACCACTGATGATACCAACTGCTATATTGGTGCGGCGCGCTAAATAAGTACCAAG
>DATIRH010000378.1:0-3972 GCA_035469845.1 Proteiniclasticum sp.
GACCACAAGGGCCAAAACCAACGACTATTGGACGAGAAGATAATTTCTCGCTTCCAGGGATCACTTTCTCAGGTTCTTTCTCTTCGTAGTATGAAATATCTTTATTCCTTACTTTCTCCATGACTTCTTTTTCATGTTTTATGCGCACCAGAATACCATATACAAATTTCAATGGCTCTTTTCTCGCATCCACAGATTCTTTGACGATCCGCACTTCCAGGATTTCTTCTTCGGAGATCCTCAGTATATTCGCTGTCTTCTTTACGATATCGTCCTTGTCTTCTTCTAAATATAATTCAATATTATTAATTTTTATCATCATCTTCACTCCAAAAATGGAAGCCCGAAGGCTTCCACTTAAATTTTACGGTGTTTCATTATCGGTTGGATCTTCTTCAGGAGGTACATCCCCTGGTGGAACTTCATTTTCATTGCTGATGGTGACTGTAATTTCTTCTGGAGTAACTGAAACCTGACCGATATTTTCTGGAAGCCCGATAACAGGTTTGAGTTTATACTCTCCTGCTACAAGGTCAGCAAGATCGATTTCCACGGTTATGTTCCCTTCCGTTACTGCTTCTAAGGCACTCTGAGGTCCGCTTACAACCACTTCTACTGTATCCGAACTGAATTCTGCAGTGAGGCCCTCTGCCAGACCAAGAACCGACAGATTTTTCGAAAGGGTTTTGGTCTCATAAGCGCGCACTTCGAATGTCACAGTGGCGGTACTGCCATTATTGATGGATATGATTCCGTTTGGAATCAGTAGATTCAAAATAACATCCGTGGTATCCGTCAAGCTGGCCAGATTGAATTCTGCAGTCTTGATTTCATTTACCTGTTCCAGGAGATTATCAGGCCCTGCTATAAGCATCTCTCCAGGTGCTATAGAGTTTGTCTGAAGTTCGAACCCAGCGCCGATTTCTCCTGAAGTGTCTATCACCAGTGGAACAGTTTTTGTCCTGAAGACCTCCACATTGACTTCCACATAGAGTGGCGCAATAATCACATGATTTACTTCATTGCCGTTTTCATCGATAGGCACAAGTGATACGATCTCTTTGTAGTTGTTTTCCAGGTCTCCTCTGCCACCTTTTGCCGCAAGAGCGGTCACTCTGTTGACATATTCGGCTGGTCCTTTTACCGTTGCAGAACTGGGATTGAAAGTGACGCCTGCTATAAAGTGTCCTTCTGCAGCCGTAGCATCATACTGAGAAACGATGGAGACTTCTCTTTCCAGGTAATCATCCAGATAAATAACCGCTTTCACGTTACTACTGGGCGTCACATCGATATCTGAAGGGTAGGAGGTGATCTCGATAGGCACTTCATTTGCTCCAGCCTTTAAGGCCACGTCATCTAGATTTGCTACTACTCTAAAATTACTTGCTACACTTCTGTAGACTTCCGATGCTGGTCCCTTTACGGTTAAAGTGATCATCACATCCTGGTTTGGCAGAAGCGCCAGATTCTGTTCTCCGATATTTTCCAGATTTTCCAGTCTTACGGGTACATTATAGACCTTCATGGTCTTAATGGGATTCTCCACATTGATGATGTAGATCCATAGACTGAACGAAAGGACTAAACTGATCGCTTTCAGGAGGATGTCCGATCCTTTTTGCTTAGCCATTGATCCATCCTCTCCTTCCACGTAAGTTTTTTCTGAATTTTACTGGTGAGAATCTTGACCAGAATCTTCTGAAGTCTTTCTCTATCATAATTTCTTACCAGTTTTCCGTTTAATGCCAGCGATATGGTACCCGTTTCTTCTGAAACGATGAGCACCAGAGAGTCTGATACTTCACTTAGTCCAAGGGCAGCTCTATGTCTTGTCCCCAGCTTCTTGCTGATGTCTTTGTTTGTGGTCAGAGGAAGCACACACCCTGAAGACATGATTCGATCTCCGCGTATGATTGTCGCTCCATCATGCAGTGGCGTGTTGGGTACAAAGATATTTTCCAGAAGAGATGTGGAAACAAGCGCATCGATTCTGACTCCTGATTCACTGATGTCGCCAAGACCTGTGTCCTGCTCTATGACAATCAGTGCTCCAGTTTTTGTCTTGCTTAAATTATCCATGGCTGCAACAATCTCGTTTACAACCTTCGTCAGGATATCAGTATCTCGAAGCACCCTTCGATCACTGAACGCAGAACGTCCTATATGCTCCAGCATCCTTCTGATTTCAGGCTGGAAAATAATGACCAGCGTCAGGACTCCAATGGTTATGGTCTTTGAAATGATGGTATAGACCATAGTAAGATTAAAAATATAGCTTATTGGAATAAGAAGTAAAATTAAAACAATTCCTCTAAGGAGAAGCTCCGCTCTCGTTTCAATAATCAGCTTATACATTCTATAGATGAGATAAGCAACAATTACAATATCAATGATAGATGAAACATTTATATTTCGAACAGTATTTAATATGGTATTGAGCGTTTCCAAGTTACACCTCCTTAGTTTTTACATAAAATATGTCAATATAACTAAATTATACAATAGAAAGAGCTCTAGTTGTGCAGAATTTAGGCTTTTTACAGATTAATTCAGGAATTCACCAGTTAATTTCAGAAATCATTTGATAAATTTTAAGTTTATCTGACTATTCTTCAGTATATTGATGCTCTTGTTGAAAACAGGATAGAAAAAACCCGAAAGATATAATCTTCGGGTTCCTGATTCTACTTATTCTTTTCAATGAAAGTTTTGATTTCTTCCTTAGGTCTGAATCCCACAAGCTGTCCTACAACATTGCCGCTTTTGAACGCCAATAGAGTGGGGATGCTCGCTACTCGGTACCTTGCTGCCTGCTGAGGATTCTCATCCACATTCAGCTTAACAAATTCCACATCATTTATTTCATTATTTAATTCTTCAAATAGTGGTGCAAGCATCTTACAAGGTCCGCACCATGGTGCCCAAAAATCCACTAGGACTAAACTTTCATTTGAAAGTACATCCTGTTCGAAGCTTTCTCCGTTAACTGCCTTAATCATTTCATTCCTCCTAAAAACATTATACTAACCATTATACACATTCTCTTTCTTTTTTGTAGAGAAGAAATGAAAAATTAATCTATGTTTATAAAAAATTGATGAAGAACAAACAATAAGAAGTTCTTCATCAATTCTTATATTTTTATCGAATAATTTCTCTCTTTACTGATCCCCGTATGTTTTTTTCAGGAAAGCTATGGAGGCTTCCATGATTCTTTCTACTACCTGTAGATCAATATCAGATAATTTCTTGACATAGATACAGGCTTTGCCCATTTTGTATTTTCCCAGACCTTCTAGCAGGTATTCGTGTTCTGGCATACCCGTATATACATATAGGGAAATGGCGGTTTTTCGTGGTGAAAACCCTACCAGAGGCCAGTCTCCTTCCTGTGTACTTCGATCGGACTTATAGTGGTACTCACCGAATCCGATGATACTGTCTCCCCACATCTTGGGTTCAAACCCGGTATAGTCCTGCATGAACTTCAGTAGCTTCAGAGCATCTTCGCGCTTCGCTTCAGATTCAACGAACTCATTGATGAACTCCACAACATCTTTATCATTTTTACGAGTCTTTAATGCGGCCATACTACACCTCTTTCTATTTAAATTTTTATGTTTCTTATTACTACAAAATATTTCTATTCTCACATATTAATCGTTTACATGAACTATGCGAAGAACCTTAAAAAGGTTCCCGTTCTCTTTAGAGAGAATCCAGCCATTCCTGGGCTTTCACCTTAAGAATCTGTGTAATCTTCTCCTCATGATATGGACTTTCAGTTCCGCCTTTCTGAAGCAGAACATATCTGTTGTTTCTCGTCCTGTAGAGAATTTCCTCATATCCTTTAGGATCGCCATAGTAGCCATGTGTCACTCTTCTGATTTCAGTCGCAGTTTCTAAGTTCGGTGTCTTTTTTACCATGGTAAATCCTCCTTTCATATTTAGGATAATCATTATTATACC
>DATIRH010000379.1:0-4086 GCA_035469845.1 Proteiniclasticum sp.
GTAGGAGCAAGCGGAGCGGGTAAATCCACTTTCGTAAAGATGCTTTTAAAAGAAATAGAGCCTACCAGTGGAGAAGTCGTTGTAGGAAATAAAAACCTCAAGGGCGTAACCAAAAAAGATGTACCTTACTACAGAAGAAAGATTGGGATGGTTTTCCAGGACTACAGACTCATTCCCACATTGAATGTGTATGAGAATGTAGCTTTTGCCATGCGTGTCATTGATGCGACCCCAAAAGAAATCAGAAGAAGGGTCCCAATGGTTCTCGCTTTGGTCGGGCTATCAGACCGCTCAAGAAGTTTTCCAAATGAGCTTTCCGGTGGAGAGCAGCAGAGAGTTTCTTTAGCCAGAGCCATCGCAAACAATCCGACACTTCTTATTGCGGATGAGCCTACAGGTAATCTTGATCCTGAAACCTCGAAGGATATCATGAGATTACTCATGGATATCAACAAGGCAGGCACAACCATTCTTATGGCTACCCACGCGAAGGAAATCGTGGATAACAGCAAAAGAAGAGTAATCGCTCTTGAAAAAGGGAAGATTGTGAGAGACGAAAAGAAGGGCAGGTATGAATTTAATGCAGAAAATTAAGATGTTTACACTTGATGCCCTGAAAAGCCTCAAGAGAAATAAAACCATAACACTCGCCAGTATAATTACTGTATCCGCTACATTGTTTATTTTCGGTGTGTTTCTACTTGTTGCACAGACCATCAATCTGGGTGTGGAGTCCGTAGAATCAAAAGTGGAAATAAAAGCGTACCTGGATGAGAGTATTACAACAACTGAACAGAGCAATATAGAAAGTATCATAAATGGTGTCGAAGGTGTCAAAGAAGTGTATTACGAGACAAAAGAAGAAGCTTTTGAAAACTTCAAGGAAAGACTGGGAGAGGATAATTCCATTCTTACCGGATTCTCAGAAGAGAGAAATCCGCTTCCAAATTCCTTTGTGATCAGTTTATTAGAACCTGAAGCCGCTATGAGAGTAGAGGATGCACTGACTGGTGTCAGAGGCGTGGAGGATGTCGGAAATGAACGTGAGACAGTAGAGAAGATTATTGGTCTGGCAAAACTCATAAGAAGTATGGGTATTGTGATCTTTATCATCCTTGTTCTGGTTTCGCTGTTCCTGATTTCCAATACCATCAAGCTCACAGTTTATTCAAGAAGAAGAGAAATCGGAATCATGAAATTTGTTGGTGCTACAGACTGGTTCATCAGATGGCCTTTTATCATTGAAGGTATGTTCATGGGACTCGCTGGTGGTGTCATCGCATTCGGTGTTGTATACTCAGCTTACAGGCTGGTTTATGCAGACGTGACGCAAAGCATGTTTTATGCAGAGCTTGTCACTCCAGTATATGTCCTGCAGAATTTCTCCTGGCAGTTTGGTGTCACTGGGCTCGTAATAGGAGCACTCGGAAGCTTTATTGCACTGAAGAAATTTCTTGATGTATAATTAATATGGAGGGTGATTTCAATGTATGATGACAGTAGTAAAAAACGTACCAGTAAAATAATTACATTTGTTCTGGTTCTGGTTGTAGGCATCGGCGCGTTCTTCTTCGGATCCGTATACGGTTCCCTGAACAGCCAGGAAATCATAGGAAATGGAACACCCGTAGCAGAGGATTCTTCCTTTGATAAACTTTATGAAGTCAGAGATGTGATCAACAGTCAGTATTATCAGGATATTGATCAGGACGCTCTAGTTGAAGGTGCTATAAAAGGTATGGTCAACTCCATAGGAGATCCCTATACGGTATTCTTCAATGAAGAGGAATATGAAGATTTCAATGATGATGGCGATGGCAATTATGTCGGAATAGGCGTTATTGTTGGAATCAAGGAAGATAAAATTGTAGTAATCACACCATTTGAAGGATCACCTGCATTCGAAGCCGGTCTTCGTTCAGGGGACTTCATCACGAAAGTGGAAGGTGTTGAATATAAGGGTACGGACCTGGATAAGGCTGTATCGGTCATCAAAGGCGAAGAGGGGAAACCTGTAACGCTGACCATCTTAAGAAATAATGAAGAGCAGGAAATCACGATAATAAGAGCAAGCATCACCATAGTGAATGTGGAATCTGAAATGCTCGAAGGTGATATCGCTCATGTGACCATGCTGCAGTTCAGTAACGATACTGCAGAGCAGGTCAGAGTAGCGATGGAAGAACTGAGAGAACAGGGTGCAAAAGCGTACATACTGGATCTCAGAGGCAATCCCGGCGGCTTCCTTGATGAAGCGGTGGATGTGGCATCACTGTTTATTGAAAAAGACAAAACAGTACTTTACACTTTGGATAAAAACGATCAGAAAAAAGAGTACAGGTCCTATGGAGGAGACTTCATCGGCGAACCCCTTGTGGTTCTCATCGATGGTGGTAGTGCTTCGGCTTCTGAAGTAGTTTCTGGTGCACTCAAAGATTATGGCGTTGCAACGCTCATCGGGCAGAAATCCTTTGGTAAAGGCATCGTTCAGATGGTATACCAGGTTGGAAATAACGAAGCGGTGAAGGTGACCGTATCTTCCTACTATTCCCCTGATGGAATCAATATCCATGGGGAAGGAATTGTCCCTGATATAGAAGTGGCAATACCAGAAGATGTGGAAGTACCGATTACCAAGGAAAATGACACACAATTACAGAAGGCTGTAGAAGTTCTGAGAGAAATGCTGCAGTAGTAGAAAGAGGATGAAGGATGTTCATGGAAGTTCTTAAAGGATATTTCAGCATGTTCACTTCTCCGCAGACTCTGATCATGCTGATTCTGCTCATTGTATTCTTTATGAAGAACATGAAAGAAGCAGGTTTAAGAAGAATAATACTAGGGGAAAGTGAAGACTCTCCCCTAGTATTAACTTTATATCAGATTATTTTCGGTGTCGCGGGAGGTTTTATCATCAGCCTATTGGCTGGTGTTTTTAATATCGGGTTTTATTCATATATGGAAGTGCAGATCATATTTGCTATGACTGTGTTTTTGGTCACCAGATTCTCGCCTTATGTCAATCTTGGCATCAATGTGGTGATCGTGTTTCTTGCGGGGTATCTTCTCGAAAAGGAAGTCATTCCTGTACTGGATTTTGTGAATCTCTATCTTTTCATCGGACTGATCTATATGGTTCACGGAGCCATGATGCTACTGGACTGGAAGCGTGGGTTCATACCGGTGCTTTTTTCGAGAAAGGGCACCATAAGGGGAGGATTCAAAATAGAGAAGCTGTATCTTGTTCCAGCGGCGGTGGCGTTCTACTCCGCATCAGGAAGTATATTGGGTTCATCTGTCTTTTACCTGATGCTTTTTCATCTCTTTCAGGTCGAGGAAACAGTGATGACCTTTGGCAAGAAACAGGCCATGCAGGTATTAAGTGCACTGAAGATTCTAACGGGGGCACTGATTTTCACTGGAGCCTACATGATCAGCTTTTATATGGAATCAGTGTATCTTCTGGTCACGCTGGTTCCCTTGCTGGTCTATCTGGAAAAGATGGCATTCAGGCTGATTGAAAGCAGAAGAAAACCCTATTATATTTCCGATGATGAAGAAATCATGGTCCTTGAGGTCAGAGAAGGCACACCGGCATTCAGATCCGGACTGCGCTCAGGAAATAGAATAGTAGCTCTGGATGGCAAAGAAAATCCAGGCTATAAATCCCTGATTGCTTTCATGGGAACAATTCATTATGAGCGTAATGTCCATCTTCTTGTACGCAACGAAAAAGAGGAAGAAATGAAGGTGGAGTTCATTATTGAGAAAGGGAATAGTACGGGGATAATTATCGTACCACCCTCAGATCAGATGACGTTACCTGAAGTGAAAAATGCGTAAGCATTAAGGGTCTGTTAATAATAAATGAACATATGTACTTATTAATTTGGAAAGAGTATAATAGATTAGGAATAATGGAAGGGGTGAGAGAAATGGAAGGAACCTTTAAAATCGCATCGAAGTTCAAGCCGACAGGTGATCAGCCGGATGCCATTAACACACTGGTGGACTCTATAGAAAGCGGAAATTCTGCTCAGACGCTGCTCGGTGTTACAGGGTCGGGTAAAACTTTTACCATGGCCA
>DATIRH010000380.1:0-4686 GCA_035469845.1 Proteiniclasticum sp.
CTCACCTTTTATTGAAATCATTATCATTTTAAACGATAATATAGAGAGTGATTAAGAAAGTGATAAGCGATGATCCTACAATGGATCCGGTAACAATAAAGGAGAGACATAAATGGAGAAAAGAGTATTATGCTTCGGAGATTCCAATACATGGGGGTTTAATGCGAAGGACGAAGAGAGATTTTCAAGAGACATCCGGTGGACAAGAAAACTTCAGAAAGCTCTCGGTGATGACTATGAAATCATTGAAGAGGGACTGAATGGGAGAAATGCCGTCTGTGAGGATCAGCTGAAAGAAGGGTTAAGAGGCCTTGACTACATCTATCCCTGCATCATGACGCACAAGCCGCTGGATCTTGTTCTCATCAAGCTGGGTACCAATGATACAAAAGAACGTTACAGCATGACACCGCACAATATTGCCATGGGGATCATCAGGCTGGCAAGCAAAGTGAAGAATAACGGTGTGGGCAGAAATGGAAATGACCCGGAAATTCTCATCGTTGCACCAGCACCCATCGGGAAAGAGTATATTCTCTGCGATGCCTATTTATCCATGGGCCGTGAAGCAGACCGGAAATCAGAAGATATGGTGCCTTACCTCAAAAAGATGGCAGCAGAAAACGGATTCCACTTCCTTGATGCCGGAAGGTTCCTGAGCATGGGCGAAACCGATCATATGCATCTGGATGAAGCGGGACATGATAAAATGGCCATAATTCTAAATGACAAAATCAGAGAAATTTTTAACCAGAAAGAGATGGGGTGATCCTTTGTCAGATACAGTACAATCCATCGATAGAGCTTTGAGTCTTCTGGAAGTGCTCTCCCTTCATGTGGAAGGGATCGGGCTTCTGGAGCTCAGTGAACGGACAAATCTATCAAAGAGCACGGTCCACAGACTCTTGAGCACGTTGATCCAGAATGGATATGTCAAGCAGCACAGCGTAACGGGGAAATATCATCTCACCATGAAGATGTTCATATTGGGTTCCAGACCCATTGAAAAGCTGGATGTGTTACGCGTGGCAAGACCCTACCTTGAAAATCTCAGGGACCTCTCCGGAGAAGTGGTTCATCTGGTCATCATGGATGGGCACGAAATCATCTATGTGGATAAGGTGGAGTCGGAAAACACCATACGGATGTATTCCAATATCGGAAAGAAGGGAACTCTCTATTCAACTTCAGTCGGAAAAGCCATCCTGTCTCATCTTGAGGATGAAGAGATCAGAAGCCTTTGGAATGCCATCGACAGAGTCAAAATGACAGAGTACACCATCACAGATTTCGACACATTCATGGATGAAATAAGGGATATACGGAAGAAAGGATATGCCATGGACCTCGAAGAGAATGAGCTGGGCGTGAAATGCATGGGGACTGCGGTGCTGGATTACACAAACAGACCAGTAGCGGCTTTCAGTATTTCAGGACCTGTTCAGCGCATGACAGAGGAGAAGGTAAGTAAATTGTCTCATTATATACTGGACGCAAAAAAATCCATCTCCCAGGAACTAGGATATTTTTCAAAATAAATACCAAATTCTTCATAAACAGATTGCAAAGGCTCAGGTTTATGAGGTAAAATGTATTTGTAACTAAATTATGGAACCGTGTTCCACATTATGGAACTTAAATATGAAGGAGGCCAATTATGATCCCTAAAATTGAGACATTGACCAGAATCATGGAAGCAGGAATTGTTGCCGTGGTTAGAGCTGACAGCGAGGAACAGGCAGAGAAGATCAGTAAGGCCTGTATAGAAGGTGGCGTTCCTGCCATCGAAGTGACTTTCACTGTGCCTGGAGCACAGAACGTGATCACATCACTTAAAAGCAAGTTCAAGAAAGAAGAACTTATTGTCGGTGCCGGAACAGTACTGGATTCAGAAACAGCAAGAATCGCAATTTTAGCTGGTGCAGAATATATCGTAAGTCCAGGTTTCAATCTGGAGACAGCAAAGCTGTGCAACAGATATCAGATTCCTTATATGGCAGGATGCATGACGCTGACTGAAATCATCATCGCCATGGAAGCTGGAGTGGACGTCGTCAAGGTCTTTCCTGGAAACGCATTCGGACCTGGATTCATCAAAGCGATCAAAGGCCCACTGCCACAGTCAGTCCTTATGCCAACAGGTGGTGTAAGTCTTGATAATGTCGGTGAATGGATCAGAAACGGCTGTGTTGCAGTTGGTGTTGGTGGAGACCTTACAGGACCAGCCAAGACAGGAGACTATGCAAAAATCACAGAAATCGCAAAAGAGTTTGTTGCAAAGATCAAAGAAGCAAGAAAGTAAAGGAGTCGATTAGAAGATGAAAAGAGTAGTAACTTTAGGAGAAATCATGCTAAGACTCTCCACACCGGGATTCGAGAGATTTGTCCAGGCGGACAGTTTTGATGTCTGTTATGGTGGAGGAGAAGCCAACTGCTGCGTTTCTCTATCAAATTATGGCCTGGAAACCAGATTTGTCACGAAAGTGCCTAAAAATGAAATTGGACAGAGTGCTGTCAACGCATTAAGAAGATTTGGTGTAGATACAAAGTACATCCTTCGCGGTGGAGACAGACTGGGCATCTACTTCCTTGAAACAGGTGCATCACAAAGAGCATCCACAGTCATCTACGATAGAGCCCATGCATCCATTGCAGAAGCAAAAGCGGATGAATTCAACTGGGATGAGATCTTCAAGGATGTGGACTGGTTCCATTTCACAGGAATCACACCTGCATTAAGTGATGAAGCAGCTGAACTTACCCTGGCCGCTTTAAAGGCAGCAAAGGAGAAGAAGATCACTGTTTCCGTGGATCTGAACTACAGAAAGAAACTCTGGAGTCAGGAAAAAGCGAAAGAAGTCATGACTGGACTCATGAAGTATGTGGATGTCTGCATCGGCAATGAAGAAGACGCTGAAAAGGTATTTGGCATCAAAGCAGCCGGTACGGATGTCAGCAAAGGCGAAATCAGCCATGGTGCTTATGAAGAAGTGGCACGTCAGATCATAGAGAAGTTCGGTGTGAAGCTCGTGGCTTCCACGCTTAGAGAAAGTTATTCCGCATCCGACAATGGCTGGTCTGCGATTCTGTTTGACGGTGAAAAGTCCTACCTGTCCAAGAAGTATGACTTAAGAATCGTTGACCGCGTAGGCGGAGGGGACTCCTTTGCATCAGGTCTCATTTATGGACTTGTAACAGAAATGCCTTATCAGGAAGCGCTGGAATTCGCGGTAGCTGCTTCTGCGCTGAAGCACACCATCCCTGGAGATGCCAATCATGTAACGAAGGAAGAAGTTCTTGCCCTTGCAGGTGGAGATGGATCCGGAAGAGTACAGAGGTAATTCATGGAAGTAGTAACTTTTGGCGAAACCATGGTTCTATTCAATCCTGAAACCCAGGGTCCATTACGGTATGTTGGGACTTTCACAAAATCCATCGGTGGTGCAGAATCTAATGTGGCCATTGCGCTGGCAAGACTAGGCCATAAAACAGGCTGGTTTTCAAAGCTTGGGGAAGACGAATTCGGAAGATACATCAAATCCACCGTCATGGGGGAAGAAGTGGATGTATCCAGAGTCACAAAGGATCCAAGCAGAACCACCGGAATTCTTTTCAAGGAAAGATTTTCAACCGTAAACCCCAATGTATATTATTACCGTAAAGGCTCTGCAGCAAGTCACTTGTCCATTGATGATCTGGATATGGATTATATCTGCAGCGCGAAAATCCTTCATGTCACTGGGATCTCGCTGGCTCTTTCAGAAGAGATGAGAGAAGCGGTTTTTTATGCGGTGAAGGAAGCAAAAAAATGCGGTGTGATCATCTCATTTGATCCGAACATCCGGCTGAAGCTCTGGTCAAAAGAGGATGCTAGAAAATATATTCTCGAACTGGCAATGCTTTCAGACATAATTTTCCCTGGAAAAGACGAAGCGGAGATTCTTCTTGGCACAGAAGACCCTGAAGAGGTATGCAAGAAATTCTTCGATATGGGTGTGAAAATTGTTGCACTGAAGCTTGGAAAGAGTGGATGTTACGTGAAGAGCAAAGATGAAGAAGCCTTCGTACAAGGCTATAAAGTAGATTTCCCTGTGGATACCGTCGGTGCCGGAGATGGCTTCGCTGCGGGATTCCTTTCAGGATTCCTTGAAAATCATTCACTGGTTGACTGCGCCAAGCGCGCAAATGCAGTGGGTGCTATGGCTACATTGGTCAAAGGAGACATGGAAGGTTTCCCGTATAAAGACCAGGTGGAAATTTTCATGGGACTAAAAGATAACATTGACAGATAAACCCGAGTCTGTTTTTGTATATAACCCAATCACCCGATTGATAGAGAAGTCCTGCGGTATTAATTTTTATAATACTGCAGGACTTCTTTTTTTGATTTTATAATGCAATGAAATAGATTTTAGATATAATATAATCAAGAATATGTTCAGAACTGGATGAACAAATCAGTAGGTGGGTGAATTATGGAGTATAAATTTGTTAAAGATTACAGTGAAAATGAGATGCTTAGAAAGTCCTTCAGCGAACTGGCGAAAGAAACCTTCGGAATCGACTTTGAGAAATGGTATGACGCCAAGGGGTGGAACAGTAATTACATTCCCTACAGTTTTTCTCATGATAATAAGATCATCGCCAACGTATCTGTGAATAAAATGGAACTTATGATTTCGGGAG
>DATIRH010000381.1:0-2419 GCA_035469845.1 Proteiniclasticum sp.
CTTCCTCGCTTGCCTTTATCCACAATATTTTCAGTTAATTCAAGATTACGTTTGGTATTCACATCCAATGTCATACTATCTTCTGTATTGTATATTTCCAGATGGGTGAGATTCGTCAAAGCCGTCTTCTGGGTTTCTTCCAGATACGCCAGAAGAAGACTCGATGCTGAAGCTACCACAGAATTATACCCTCCTGAGAGGCTCTTGAAATAATTCTGTACGACGCTTTTATCTACCGCATCTTCCATCTCTCTCACATTGATCAGCATTTTCCATTTGCTTTGTATGTGTTCACTGATGGCCATATCTGTCACTACCACTTCAGTGGGGGAAAATTTGCTGATTTCATTATCCAGCTGAATCAGATTTTTTTCGATATAAGTCCCTTGAAATTCTCCCGTGGAGATATCGCAAAAAGCCAGACCGTAGCGCTCGCCCGTATCAGTAACTGCCATAATATAGTTGTTTCGTTTATTATCCATGAAGTTTTCATCCAGCATCGTTCCAGGAGTGACGATTCTTACAACATCACGCTTGACGATCCCCTTTGCTTCTTTTGGATCTTCAACCTGCTCACAGATTCCTACTTTATACCCCTTAGCAATCAGTTTTCCTATATATCCGCTTGCTGCATGATACGGTATCCCGCACATGGGTGCCCTTTCTTCCAGTCCGCAGTCTCTTCCTGTAAGAACTAGTTCCAGTTCTTTTGAGGCAAGTTCCGCATCATCGAAAAACATTTCATAAAAATCACCTAACCTGTAAAACAAGATGCAATCTTTATGATTCTCTTTAATGGAAAAGTATTGCTGCATCATTGGTGTTAATCCCATAATATTCATTCCTCCGTTAACTCATCTACTTATCAGTATACCAAATGCTACTTAAATTTTCTTGAGTTATCTAGCGTTGTAGGAAAAAACATCCTCTTCTATGCAAAGAGGATGTTCTAGTCTCTTATTCAATATTTAGATCTGGCCTTCCACCAATTCTCCCATCAGGCTGAAAGATCTGGCTTTTGTGACCCGCACCTGAAGAAGTTGACCAGTCAATGATTCATCTCCAGGAAAATTCACCACTTTTCCGGTTCTCGTTCTTCCTTGAATAAAGTCTTCGTTGTTCTTGCTTTTACCCTCAACCAGAACTTCAACAATCTGATCCTGATACGTCTTGTTGATGGCAATCGCGTTCCGATTTACAGCTTCAATCAGTCGGTTGAATCTTTCATGTTTGATCTTTTCAGGAATCTGCTGATCCATACGATCTGCGGGCGTATATTTTCTTCGAGAATAAATATATGTATAGGCAGAATCATATTTGACTTCTTCAACAAGTTTCAGTGTTTCTTCAAAATCTTCATCCGTTTCACCCGGGAATCCGACGATAATATCGGTTGAAAGTGCAACCCCTGGTATTTCTCTTTTGATGCTCTCCACTATGCTCATGTATTCTTCACGTGTATAGCTTCTGTTCATTCGCTGAAGCAGTGACGTAGAACCACTCTGGACCGGAAGATGCACCTGCTCTACTACCTTGTCACATTCCTTGACAGCTTGGATCACATCCATATGAAGATCCTTGGGATGCGCTGACATGAATCGGATCCGCTCAATTCCTGGCACTTCATTCGCCATTCTTAATAGATTCGCAAAGCTGACCCCTTCTTCCAGATTAAGTCCGTAGGAATTCACATTCTGACCCAGCAAAGTGACTTCCTTATATCCTTTTGCAACAAGCTGTTTTATTTCATTCAGAATATCCTGAGGCTTTCTTGATCTTTCTCTTCCTCTTACATAGGGTACTACACAGTAAGTGCAGTAGTTGTTGCAGCCATACATAATTGTTACGTAGGCTTTGACCTCTGAATCCCTTACGATTGGAATACCTTCCACAATCTCGGTTTCCTTTTCATAGATCTCGCAAATCTGAGCATCCTCTGTTTTGGCTCTTTCCAGATATTCCGGGAATTTATGTGCATTATGTGTTCCAAAAACAATATCCACATGTTTATATTTTTTCAGGATTTCCTCAGGCATCCCTTTCTGCTGCATCATACAGCCACATACTGCGAGAATCATATCAGGGTTTTTGCTTTTGATTGATTTCAATGCACCAATATTCCCGTACACTTTCAATTCAGCATTTTCTCTGACTGCACAGGTATTAAATATGATCACATCAGCTTTATCCCTGAACAAAGTTTCTTCATAATCTAAAGTTTTGAGCATTCCTGCCAGTTTCTCCGAATCTTCTTAATTCATCTGGCAACCCCATGTCTCAATAATATATTTCTTCTTTAACATACATTTCCCCTTCTTCATATATATATCAATGTCCTCATCGACTTTGACAAAATTCATCATAATAGGCAACATTTCTATTATAGCGAATATAACAAATAAATAAAAGTAGCTGAACT
>DATIRH010000382.1:0-5030 GCA_035469845.1 Proteiniclasticum sp.
AAGAGATTGTCAACTTCGGTTGATGGTCTCTTTTTCTGGGCTTTTGCTGTGTTTAGAAGCAACTTTAGCATCGCTACCTGTGAAACCGTCGCTGTTATTTATGGTACGGTTCACCGTACCATATCCTAAATCACCAAATAAATCCATAGCATAAATGGCTGTGAATATGTTCAAAATGTTATTCCGAGTCGAATTACCAGACCTTGTTCCACTTTTCGCGATGACATACTGTTTCAAATCCGATATTATGGTAATATTCGCTAGCGCCACCATAGCAGTAGGTTGCACCATATTTTTGAGTCTTCTTCATGCCTTCTCTCAAAGCAATTGTAGCAAGCCCCAATTTTCTGTATTTTGGATCTGTAGCAAGAGGTTCCAAATACGCGAAGTCGTTCACTCCATCGACCCACATACCTGCAAAGCAGGCGTATTCTCCATTAGGGGCTTTTATTATTGTGGTCAGTTCTTTACTGAAATGTGGACCACTCTGCATGAGTCTTCTGGAGTCCACGTCTTCATCAGGTTCGTCTCCATGATTGAAGCCTTTCCAGAGCACGTGGTGGATCTTCCTGAAGTCATTTTCGTCTTCCAAGGAGATCACCGAAAATCCTTCAGGGAGAGTATACTCCTTAAATCCATTTGAATACTTGAACACTGTGATGTCTTCAGCATACTCCATGTTGTAGCCTCTTTGGTCGAGTAATTCCTTCATCTCTGTCTCATAGTCATAGATATAGACATCCAGACTTCTCTTGCTGTCATCGTTTATCTTTGAAAGTTCTTTTTCTGCGTATTCCAGCATCATAGGCTTCATATGCTCATAACCAATCTTTGTCAGCAGGAATGCTTCTCCTAAACACATCTCATAACATGCAACAGCCACAATCTGCTCGTCATCTTCCCAGACTCCAAATCTGTGTGTCATCTTGTGATCGAAATAGGGATGGGTATGTGCATACTCAAAATAGGGTTGTGGAATATTTCCGTTTTGCTCATATTTAGTGTAGTTCTGGCGAAGAAAATCGTTCACAGTTTCAAAATCACCTAGCAGTTTATAATTTTTAAATGTTATAGCCATGATTATCATTCCTCCTATTTGTTAATACATAAATTATATTACATAGTTACTAGACTTGTAAAATAGTAAATGCTCGGTAGCACTGTAGAAAAGGTAAGCGGGAAAACAGTGCAGGTTTATTTAATAACTAGAATGTCTGATTAATTGGTAGTGCTCATCCCAGATGGACTATGTGTCAGCATCTAGATGAGTCCAATTTTACGGATGAGTCTAGATAGCAACTCCTTTTGAGGGACGTTGTTGTTCTTATTGTTATTTTTTTAACGAAAGTATGCTATGAAAAGACACTCGTACTTGTAGATATTCTATGACGTGCCATAATTAATCAATAACATGAGAATAATTGATAATTGAATTGATCAACTCAAATTATATTATTAGTTTAATCAGAAGTTTACTCGAGAAATGCAAATGTGTACTGTAATAGGAGTGAAGTGGTATATAAAGTAGATAATGCAGATTGTATCTTACAAGGCGTAATAGACAAGACTGAAAGAAAAAGATGATAAAACGCCAATTCTGACGATATGAGATGATATAGGGCGATTAGAGCTTTTCAAAACTGAAAGAGAAAAAACTTTAATAACGATTAGTTTTCCAGTTAACACATCATGAATAGTGTTGGGAAACGTAGTGTTAAATTATTAACATTAAAAATAGAATATGATAATTGTAGCCCAAACAATTTAGTGGTAAAATATTGACTGTTACAACTATGTAAAGCATTCCATTTATAATTATTGCAATTAAATGGTCGTTTTATCAAAAAAAATATTATTTAGGAGGTCAACATGGAAGACAAAGCTCGAATCCAAGAAGAGTTCAAACCGTTTATTTCTGCGGATAAAATCCTACCTGAATTTACTATTACTGCAATTATTCTAGGTGTTCTTTTATCAGTCATATTCGGTGCTGCCAACGCATATCTTGGACTTAAGGTAGGTATGACAATCAGCGCATCTATCCCTGCTGCCGTTATTTCAATGGGTATCATCAGGGGTATCATGAAGAAGGAATCCATCCTCGAGAACAACATGGTACAGACCATCGGTTCTGCAGGTGAATCCCTGGCTGCTGGAGCTATCTTTACATTACCAGCACTATTTATCTGGTCAGCAGAGTGGGGCACAGATGCACCTAATCTGATTACCATTACTATTATTGCACTTTGTGGTGGTGTCCTGGGTACACTCTTTATGATTCCACTTCGTAAGGCACTGATCGTCAATGAACATGGCGTCCTTCCTTATCCAGAAGGAACAGCATGTGCTGAAGTTCTTCTGGCTGGAGAAGAAGGTGGAGAGAAAGCCAAGACCACATTCATCGGACTTGGCGTAGGTGCTTTCTACAAGTTCCTGACAGACGGACTGAAGCTGTTTCCAAGTGAAATTGAAACAGCCATCCCAGGTGTCAATGGAGCTGCAATCGGTATGGATGTACTTCCGGCTCTCTTAGGTGTCGGTTTCATCATCGGACCCAAGATTTCAGCATACATGCTTGGTGGTGCACTTCTTGGATGGTTCGCACTCATTCCGCTGATTGCAAATATCGGCAGCATGGGAACCGTCATCATGTACCCGGCTACTGATCCGATATCGGAACTTGGCTACTGGGGAATCTGGGACAACTATATCAGGTACATCGGTGCCGGAGCAGTTGCTTTCGGAGGTGTATTCAGCCTAGTCAAGTCCATTCCTTTGATATTCAACACATTTAGAGATTCTATGAAGGACATGTCTAAGGGTGTTGGTGGAACGAAGACAATCAGAACAGACAACGATCTTTCAATGAAAGTTGTTCTGATCGGATCGCTTACAGTGATTCTGGCAATGGGAATGCTTCCAATCATACCGGTTGGATTCATCGGAGCCATCATCATTGCAGTACTTGGATTCTTCTTTGCTACGGTTTCTGCAAGAATTGTTGGACTCGTAGGTAGCTCATCCAATCCTGTATCCGGAATGACCATCGCAACGATGATCATCACGGC
This sequence comes from Proteiniclasticum sp., assembly GCA_035469845.1. Taxonomy (GTDB): domain Bacteria; phylum Bacillota; class Clostridia; order Clostridiales; family Clostridiaceae; genus Proteiniclasticum. The sequence goes on from DATIRH010000382.1 coordinate 3,069, forward strand.
ATTTGTGTTCAAAGCATCGGGAAATGACGGACAAGCAGGTATGATTGCCACGCTTACTGTCGGTGCAATTGTCTGCATTATCGCTGCTATGGCTGGTGATACTTCTCAGGATCTTAAGACAGGATACCTGGTAGGTGCTACACCTAAGTATCAGCAGTATGGTGAACTTATCGGAGCAGTTGCTGCGGCATTTGCTATCGGTGGAGTACTACTACTTCTAAATGCGGCATGGGGATTCGGTTCAACGGAACTTCCTGCACCTCAGGCAACACTAATGAGACTGGTAATCCAAGGTGTTATGGGTGGAGATCTTCCATGGGGACTTGTATTTACTGGCGCAGGAATCGGTATCGCTATCGAACTCCTCGGCCTTCCAGTATTGCCTGTTGCCATCGGACTTTATCTTCCAATACATCTGAGCACACCTATTATGGTCGGCGGAATTGTTCGAGGATTCCTTGACAAGAAGCTTGAAAAGGGTGAAGGTGACAGACGTACAATCAAGTCCAGAATCGACTCCGGTATCCTGTTTGCATCAGGACTTATCGCAGGAGAAGGACTACTTGGAATTCTGCTTGCTGTATTTGCAGTAGCAAATATCAACATTGTCAGCGGATTCAGCTTTGGACCTATCGGATCAATCGTCATGTTTGGTCTCCTGGTCTATACACTGATCAAGAAATCAATCCTCATGAAGAAATTCAAATAAACTACATATAATCAGCAACAAAAGTTAGTACTTAAAAGAGGATATCTGATATCCTCTTTTAGCTATATTTAGGAATGAAGAGGTTAAAATGAGTAAGAAGATAAAAAAGACGGATAACTATCTGGATCTGATTCCGACCAGAAGTGAAAAGTATACGTGGGAAGAGAATAAAGACGGTATCGTGAGAATCATCATCCCAAGAGACAAGATCCTCGACAAGATCGTAAGGGCTTTTTTCAAGACACCCAAGAGCATGAAAATTGACCTGGACAGCTATGGAAGCAAGGTCTGGAAAACCATAGACGGATATAGGAACGTGGGAGAGATAGGCAACCTCATGAAGAAAGAGTTCGGTGATGACATCGAACCTCTTTATGAAAGGCTTGGCACTTACCTGAATCTTCTTCGGAACAATAAATTCATTACACTGGAAAAGGTGAAGTAAGATGAAGGATATAATCATTGCAGTTCTTCTTGTGGCTGTGGTCTTCACTTTTGTGCTGGCATGGGGTTATGTGAAGCAGCAGAGACGGAACCAGGAGCTCCTGGCGGAACTCATGAAGAAATCTAAGGAAAAGGTGATTAAGGAAATCAGGGAAAAGGGACCTCAATCCAAGAAGGATATTGAGGGTATCATCGCGGGCACCAAGGCATCCGTTTTCTGGTCAAGAAAAAAGCTTCAAATCACGGATCCTAAAATTCTATCCTTGAATCTGATTACTGATATGGTGTACAACAATGTTATCAGGGAAGTTAATGTAAAAGGAATCAAGAAATACGAGATCTATTAACTGACACTAGACATAGGAGGAAAATAATATGAAAGACATTTTAAAAGGACTTCAACCAGAGGCACTGTTCAGGAATTTTGAATCATTGGCAAGGATTCCCAGAGAATCTGGGAATGAAAAAGAAGTCAGCGATTTTCTTGTTGATTTTGCCAAGAAGAACGGCTTAGAAGTTATACAGGACAAGAGCATGAACGTCATCATGAAAAAGCCTGCTACAAAAGGATATGAAAAGAGCAAGAGCATCATCCTGCAGGGCCATATGGACATGGTCTGCATCGCAAACGAAGGCTACAAGATCGACTTCAAGAAAGACCCGATTCCACTCGTAGTTGACGGAGACTACATTAAGACAGAAGGGACGACACTGGGTGCGGACAACGGCATTGCCGTGGCCATGATCATGACCTTCATGGAATCCAAGGATCTCGAGCATCCAGCCCTTACGGGTCTCATCACAGTTCT
>DATIRH010000383.1:0-2162 GCA_035469845.1 Proteiniclasticum sp.
GAGCTTGTATAGAATGAAAGTATAGACGGAGAACATATTTATAAGCAACAGCAAGAAAAGCAGATGGAAATCTGACAAGGAGGAAAACATGGATAATATCATCAGAGTGGAAGGTAAGGGGATCATAAAAAGAAAACCCGATGTGATCAGACTAAGCTTCAATCTGAAAACTGAGAACGAGAAATATGAGGCAGCCATCATTGAGTACAACGAGCATAATGAAAAGCTCGTAGGTGCCGTAGTGGCAGCAGGCTTGATGAAGGAAGACATAAAGACCACTAATCTTCATGTGGGCACCCATTATGAGCAGGAGCATGATGGAAAATTCTATAAGAATGTGTTCAAAGGATATCAGATCACATCGAAAATTTATCTGGAGATGCCTATGGACCTGAATAAGCTCTCAAAGCTTATTGAAGAGATCACCAGAAGAGGGACAACGCCGGAGTTTAGCATCACATTTGGTGTCTCGGATGAAGACAGCGCACTGGAAGAGGCATTAAAAGAAGCGGTGCTGGATGCCAGAAAGAAAGCGAAGATTCTTGCTGAAGCCATGGAGGTGAAACTCGGTCACGTGAAGGTGGTCAAAGCCATAAACGAGGACCAGATCTTTAACCCATCCAGAGTGGATATGCCTATGGCAATGAAGTCCATGGAAATGGATGTGACACCACGTGAAGTGGAAATGGAAAGAAGAGTGGAAGTGATCTACGAAATTCTATAAGAAAAACATTTGTAATTCTTGCGTGGGCAAAGTATAATAAAAATCAAAACTTTGCGCACGAGGTATACAAAAGATGAAAGTAAGAACAGAAGAAATTGGAAAGCCAATGAAGAGAGAAACTTTTTCCACATCCCTGACCGTATTTTTTGCGACGCTAGGGTCTGCTGTGGGATTAGGTAATATCTGGAAATTTCCCTATATGACGGGGATGAACGGAGGAGGTGCCTTTATACTGGTATACCTCCTCTTTGTTCTGCTTTTAGGAATTCCCATCATGCTTTCGGAATTTTATCTAGGCAGAAAAACAAGATCTAACGTGGTAGGGGTCTTCGATAAACTGAAAGCCCATAAAATATGGAAGAGCATCGGCTATATGGGGCTTCTTTCCTCACTGCTCATCATGTTCTTCTATAGCACCGTTGCAGGCTGGGTCTATGCTTATGTCTTTCGGGCTCTGAAAGGGGATTTCAGATTTCTGGGGGACATGGGCATTGATGAGGCTCGAATCGCTTCGGAAGGCATCTTCACAGATACTTTAAGTGGCATGGCACCCATGGTCTGGCAGGGGATTGCGATTCTTCTTGTAGCGGTCATCCTCATAGGCGGAGTCAAAAAAGGAATCGAACGGGTGACGAAAACCCTGATGCCGGTGTTGCTTCTGCTGATCATCATATCAGCCGTGCGGGCGCTGACCCTACCAGGAGCTGCGGAAGGTCTTGATTTTCTTATGAAAGCTGACTTTTCGAAGCTGAAGGGAAGCTCTATTCTTGCCGCCATGGGACTTGCATTTTTTAAGCTTTCTCTGGGTATGGGTACCATGGTCACTTATGGAAGCTACTTCAATAAAGAGAATAACCTTATGGGGACATCCTTTAAGGTGGCCTTCTCTGATGTGGCGGTTTCACTTCTGGCTGGACTAGCTATCTTTCCAGTGGTGTTCACATTTCAGCTGGCTCCAGAAGGAGGACCGGGACTTCTCTTTCAGACGATTCCGCTGGTGTTCTCCATGCTGCCGCTAGGCAACCTGCTGCTCATCGCATTCTTTGTGCTCACGGCCATCGCTTCCACAACAGCGATGCTTTCCATGGTGGAAGTGCCTATTGCCATTCTTACAGAGGAACTGAAGCTTGCGAGAAAGAAAGCGGTGATCATCACAACCTCTGTGATGTTTATGATCGGAGTCATCACGACTCATCCAGATGCCCTTTTTGGACAGGTAGAGGTGGCTGGGAAGAGTCTCTTTGATCTCTTTGATTATTTGTCTTCTAACCTTCTACTGCCTTTAGGCGGTCTCCTGATCACCTTATTTGTAGCCTATTTTACAAAGAAGGAAAGCTTGAAGGATGAAATGACAAATGGAGGGACCATAGGAAATGAAAAACTGGTGAATCTGTTCAGATTTGTATTGAAGTACATTACACCGGTCCTCCTCATCATT
>DATIRH010000384.1:0-1528 GCA_035469845.1 Proteiniclasticum sp.
ACAAGAGCTTCGGCTCCACCTTCAAAGATGAGCTGTTCTCCGGATGGAAAGTCATGATGATCGGTGCTGTGGTGATCTTTTCCATCGGACTGATTCCTGCCTTTCCTACGGTGCCTTTTGTCGGCACAGCTGCCCTTCTTGGCTTTGCCGCTTATCTGGTCTATGAAAACGACAAGGATGAAGCGAAGAGGCATCTTAAGAGTGAGGAAAAGACGAAGGCGTCCAGCTTCAAGGAAACGGAAGAATCCGTCAATTCCTATCAGGTGGAACCCATCTCTCTTGAAATCGGCTATGGGCTGATTCCCCTGGTGGATGAGGGCTCAGACTCGAATCTTGTGGGACACATCACATCCATCAGAAAGCAGTGCGCCAAAGAGATGGGCATTCTCATCAGCCCCATCCGTATACGGGACAACCTGCAGCTGGATCCCCATGATTATGTGATCAAGATCAAGGGGAACCAGATCGCCAAAGGGGCAATCTACATCAACAAGTATCTGGTCATCGATCCAGGCACACAGGACTTTGATCTTACAGGCATCGAAACAGTGGAGCCGGCCTTTGGCCTTGCGGCTCTCTGGATTGATGAAAAGGACAAGGAAAGAGCTGACCTTTCCGGATACACCATTGTGGAACCGGCCACGGTTCTTGTGACCCATCTCAAGGAACTGGTGAGAAAGCATTCCTTTGAGCTTCTGGGCAGACAGGAAACCAAAATGCTGGTGGATGATATCAGAGACAAGTACGCTGTCATCGTGGAAGAACTGATTCCAGGGATTCTGACCCTTGGAGAAGTCCAGAAGGTCCTTCAGAATCTTCTGAAGGAAAATGTGCCCATCATCGATCTTGTGACCATCCTTGAAACACTGGCGGATCACGGTATATCCATCAAGGATACGGAGATTCTCACAGAACATGTGAGGCATGCGCTTCAGAGAACCATCGTGAAGGATTATCTGGATCTTATGGGAGAACTGAAGGTGGTGACCATCGATCCACAGCTGGAAGACCTCATCGGATCCAATATCCATAAATCCATGAACGGATCCATTCCGGTGCTGGAGCCAGAGATGATCACAAGAATCTTCAAGAACATCAAAAGCGCTTATGACGAAGCCATGATGAAGGGATATCAGACCGTGATCCTGGCTTCTCCTAAAACAAGGACGGCTCTAAAGAATCTCATTGCCATGACATTTCCGACCTTTACGGTATTGTCACTCAATGAAGTACCCAATGACATACAGATTGAAGTAGTGGGGATGGTGGAATTCAGATGATCATTAGAAAATATGTAGTAAGCGACATGAAAGAGGCCATGGTGAGAGCAAAATATGAGCTGGGCACCGACGCCATTATCATCACACAGAAAATGGTGAGACCGGGAAAGTGGTACAGGCTTTTCCGAAAGAAAATGCTGGAAGTCACCGTGGCCATTGAAGATACAGTCCATGAAAAGAACAGGCAAGATAAAGAGAAGTTCAATCAGATTCTTTTTGAAAGAGAGAAAAACAGTATCCAGAAAATG
>DATIRH010000385.1:0-2805 GCA_035469845.1 Proteiniclasticum sp.
CAATGAGCCGATAAGAATAGCAATGATCACCGCCAGAATCAGTGTGATTTTATGCTGTAATTTCATATTTTTCTTTTCCCCTTTTATTTCGCTCCAATTTTAACACAATTTTCTATAACACAAAAGAGAAGTCATGTAAACTTCTCTTTTGAAGGGGTGCTTATTTAGTTTTCAGGGGTTATTTTTTCAGAGGTTATTCCAGGAATGCCACCGCACTCTTGGCTGCAATTCTACCAAATATAGTAATGTCTGCCATGGCATTTCCACCAAGACGGTTGTTTCCATGAATACCACCGGTGACTTCACCTGCAGCAAAGAGTCCAGTAATCACTTCTCCATCTGCATTTACCACTTCACCATTTACAGTGATGATGACACCACCCATGGTGTGATGGACTGCAGGAGCTACTTCTACAGCGTAGAATGGTCCTACAGAAAGTGATGCTGCCATGTCTTCTCTGCCAAAATCAGCATCGGTGCCGCTTTCCACAGAAGCATTGTAGGTATCAAAAGTCATTTGCAGTGTCTCTTTGTCCATTTCCAGCTTTTCAGCCAGTTCCTCCAGAGTTGCTCCTTCAACGAGGAACCCTTTCTCATAATAGCCTTCGATGGCACTTAAGCTCTCACGAACGCTCTGGTCAAACATAAGGAAGCTGCTTGCACCTGACTGAGCAAGTTGGGCATCAGAAACCACGGCTCTTGTTTCAAGCTCATTGACAAATCTCTCAGCTTCTCTGTTCACAAGAATGGCCCCATTACCACGAACCGCTTCAGTGATCATGTAGTTGTTGGAAGGCATAACGGTAGGATGAGTCTGAATCTGTTCCATATCCACATATCCAAGGTCAAAGTTCTTTGCAAAGGATGTTACATCTCCTGTAGCACCTGGATGATTAGTTGTGCCATAACCCTTTAAAGCTGGATCAAAAGATGCTACCAGATCATTATTTGCACCGAATCCACCGGTAGCAACGATCACTGCTTTTGAAGAAATATTGTAGGTTCCTTCAGCAGTTTTCACTGAAACACCTTCCACTTCCACACCATCTCCAAGAATTTCCACTACTTCACTGTTTAGAATGATTTCCACGCCAAGCTCAAGAGCTTTCTCATGAAGCACATCCATAACATGGCCGCCCACAGCAGCACCACCGGTTGGTCTATGGGTACGGTTGTTGGTTGAACCACCCATGATTCCCACATCGCTAAGGTCAGCACCAATCTCTTTCAGCCAGTCTACAGTTTCAGCGGATTTCTCTGCTAAAATCTGAACAAGCTCTCTATTGTTGATGTCTCCGCCGCCCTTCATGGTATCTTCAACGAAGGTCTCTACGGTGTCTTCTATGCCCAGCTCATCCTGACTGGATGTTTCTGCTGCATTAAGACCACCTGTGGCAAGCTTTGTGTTTCCGCCCACCATAGACATTTTCTCTACTACGATGACTTTCTTGCCATTCATTGACGCTTCGATGGCTGCAGTAAGTCCTGCACCCCCTGCACCAATGATGACAATCTCTGATTCTCTATCTTCCAGGATCACAGCTTCTTCTTCTTCTTCTTCAGTAACTGCATTTCCTTCTGGCTTCACGCCATCTACATAGGCTGTTGAGAGCGCATTCTCAACGGCTTCCTTCAAGGCTGTTGTGGTGGCTGTAGCTCCAGCCATTGTATCCACATCACTGCTGTTTTCGCTTACCATATTCTCAGCCATCTGCTCTGCAGGTGCTGAAGTAAAGTCTGAATCATTAAGTTCCAGAATTTCCACTTTTTCAATCACTGTTTCATTTACAGTAACTGCTACTTTCACGAGACCTGCATAACCTTCGGCTTCTCCTTCGTAAGTTCCTGCCACAAAGACTGCGTTCACTTCAGCTTCGTTCTCCTTACTCTGGCAACCTGCAAATCCAAGAGATGCTACAAAGATGATCATGAGGATCATCACTAATTTCTGTTTCATTTTTTGTCCTCCTTATTCGTCGCAAAATGCGATCTATAGAGAGTGTAGTTCATTGATAAACTTTTAGCAATCTTTTGGTCTTAATGAATCCTTTTGTTCATTTAGTTCTCAAGTAATTTCATTTCGTCTTATCTCCTCATTACAACTGATCTCTTAGGTGAATATACAATATCATCATGCCTGAAGATAATAATCGCTGCGATGAGGGCTACAGAGAGAACCCGTCCGATGGATATTGATATGGAATTGATACAAGCAGCCTGCGTATAACTTCTCAATAAGAACGAAAAAAGTCACTCCCAGTCAAATAGATATCATTATTAGAAGTTTTTTGTATGAACCGACTTCAAAAATTATTTTGCATGATATACTGATAGAAAACCAAAAACATCTAAAGAATGGAGGGAATAACATGATACTCGAAGCATGCAAATCTATGGTGAAAGAGAACAATTTCTGCGTCTTGTCCACCAGCAAAGACAATCTCACAAATAGTTCCTTGATGCTTTATCTGTCAGAAGCAGATGGAACAAGGCTCTATATGATTACACTCAAGGGCAGCATGAAATACTTCAACATGGAGGAGAACCCAGAGATAAGTCTTCTTATTGATACCCGAGAGCACATGCTTGACCCTGAAGCTCAGGTGAAAGCCCTGACAGTCTATGGACGCGCCACCATAATCAATGATCAAAGACGAGGTCTAGAGATTATAGAAAAGCTGGTAGAGCGTCATCCAAGCCTTCGAGCCCTGGCCGAAATGGAGGAAGCTACCGTCGTTCAGGTGGACGTAAGAAGTTTTCTTTACCTCGATGGGGTGAACGATGCTGAGCGGGTAACGCTCTAAG
>DATIRH010000386.1:0-1515 GCA_035469845.1 Proteiniclasticum sp.
ATCATGATGACAGGTTACGTGAAGGCCAGTCCTGACGAGATGATCATCATCTCTGGTTACAAGAGAAATCCGAGATATGTCACTGGTAGATCCACTATAAAATTTCCGTTTCTGGAAAGAAAGGACAGACTCACACTACAAGTTGTAAAAATTGATGTCAAAACTGAAAAACCTGTCCCTACCAATGAATTCATTGATGTCTCTGTAGACTCCGTTGTAGTTGCCAAGATTTCAGATGATCCGGAACTTGTAAAATTAGCTTCACAGAACTTTTTAAATAAGAATGAAGACTATATCATGAACATGGTTATGGATGTCTTAGAAGGTAATATCAGAGAAATTATCGGTACCATGACTTTACGCGATATGATCTCAGATCGACAGGCTTTTGCTGATAAGGTTCAGAAGAACGCTGTACCTGATATGCAGAAAATGGGGATCGAGATTGTATCCTTCAATGTGCAGAACTTCTGGGATGAAAATGGTATTATAGCTGATCTAGGTGTTGAAAATACAGCAAGAATTAAAAGAGATGCTTCCATAGTAAGGGCTGAATCAGAAAGAGATGTAAAAATCGCCCAAGCAAAAGCAAACAAACAATCCAACGATGAAGAAGTAAAATCCAGACAAGAGATTGCAGAAAAACAGCATGAGCTTGATATCAAAATTGCTGAACTCAAACAAAAGGCAGACACAAAGAAAGCGGAAGCGGATGCTGCTTACGGAATTCAAAAAGAAAATCAGAGAAAACTCATAGAAATCGCTTCTGCGGATGCAAATCTGGCAAGGCAGGAAAAGGAAATTGAACTACAGGAAAGAGAAGTTAGAATTGAAGAACAGCGACTTGACGGACAGATCAAGAAAAAAGCTGAAGCTGAAAGTTATGCTAGAGGCAAGGTTGCAGATGCTGAACTTTATGAAACTACGAATAAAGCGAAAGCTGAAATCGAAAAAGCCAAAGCGAACAGAATTGCAAAGGAAGAAGAGGCTATTGGTATAAAAGCCATCAATATAGCTGAAGCAGAAGGTATCAAGGCTAGAGGATTAGCTGAAGCTGAAGGTATCGACAAGAAGGCAGAAGCTATGGCCAAGATGAAAGAAGCTGCAGTTCTTGAAATGTTCTTTAACGTTCTTCCTGAAATTGCGAAGAATATTGCTAGCCCACTAAATAATGTGGACAGCATCACCATGTACGGTTCAGGAAATACCGCTCAAATGATTGAAGACATCACAAAAGCCACAACTCAGGTCACTACAGGATTATCAGACGGATTAGGTTTTGATGTCAAATCCATGCTTGCAGGTTTCTTAGGTGGCAACATTGGAAGCAAGATGACCAAGAAAGAGATTGGTGAACACACTATTAATGAACTCAACGAAAAAACTGCTCATGCTATAGAAACAATCTACGATAAGGATAATAAGGACGTGTAACAGAAGTTGAATTTCTCATCAGGTAAATTGATGATAAATTACCCATACGTCTTTAATGCGCTTTAGTACTGAAGACAGAAG
>DATIRH010000387.1:0-5790 GCA_035469845.1 Proteiniclasticum sp.
AACGAAGCCATCGCAAGAGGTTTTTATGAAGCCGGAGGGATTCTGGATTCCAGTTATCCTTGTTCGCCTACGGTAGAGCTTCTTGAGTCTGTTAAAAAGTATGATGAAGTATATGCTGAATTCAGTGTGAATGAAAAAGTAGCCGTGGAAGTAGCCATCGGAAGTTCATTTTATGGAGCACGTTCCATGGTGTCCATGAAGCATGTTGGCGTAAACGTTGCCATGGATCCGCAGATGACCATTACACAGACACCAAAGAATGGTGGAATTGTACTCGTAACAGGAGATGACACGAGAAGGGCCAGTTCACAGAATGAACAGGACAACAGGATCATCGGTAAATTTGCGAATATGCCAATTTTCTTTCCGGGAAGCTCTGAAGAAGCAAAAGAGTATACAAAACTTGCTTTCGATATTTCCGAAGCCTATGAAACACCAATTATGATGGATATCACATCTAAAGTGTGTCATGCCAGAGGAATCATCACAGAAGAGCCTCGTGTAGAGCACGAACCGAAGGGGTTCACACCTGACAATAGAAAATACACCATGCTTCCACCCATCACCTATGCAAGGCAGTATGCCATGAAAGAGCGGATTGAAGCAATTTCAAAGTATGCTTATGATGCTCCGGTGAATATTCTTCAAGAGGTGGAAGGCTCAAGAGTTCTTCTCATCGCTTCAGGTCTTGTTTATCATAATCTGATGGAACTGAATGTTCCATTCAGTATTTACAGACCCGGTATGATCTATCCACTTAGTCGTGAAAAACTCATGGAACTGAATGAGAAGTATGACAGAATCATCGTCATTGAAGAACTGCTTCCATTTATGGAAAATGAGCTGAAACTGATGGGCATCCAGTGTGAAGGAAAAGAATGGTTCTCTTTCACCATGGAACTGAACACAGAAGACATTGAAGAAGGACTATATAAAGCTGGACTCATCTCAAACAGAAGGGTTGTCCAGGTTGAGAAGACTGATGCGGTGGCAAGACCACCGATGTTCTGTGCAGGATGTCCTCATAGACCGGTCTTTGATATTTTAAAGAAGATGAAAGTGACCGTCATGGGAGACATTGGATGCTATTCGATGTCTGTTCTGCCTGCTTTTGAGGCATCTCACACCATGATCAGTATGGGTGCTACCGTCGGTATCACCAAGGGCATGAATAAAATCATGCGTATGAAAGGAAATGACAAGCCTCTGGTATCAGTCATCGGCGATGGAACCTTTTTCCATTCCGGTATGACAGGTTTTGCGAATCTCATGCATCAGATGGATGAGAACGACAATATGACTTTCATCATCCTTGAGAATGGAACGACAGCCATGACAGGTGGTCAGGGTAACGGTAGTTCAGGTAAATATGATGTGAACGACGACATGCATATAGACATCAAAAAGATACTCAATACCATGGGCATCGAAAACGTCCAGTATGTAGATCAGTTCGACTACAATCTATTCAGAGACACGTTGAAAGCTGAAGTGAAGAAGAAGGGTGTCTCTGTGATCATAGCCACCAGACCTTGCGCACTGAAGTTCAAGATCAATCTGACCAATTACTATGTGGATCCAAAGGTCTGCATCGGATGCAGATCCTGTGTGAACACAAACTGTCCTCCGATCAGAATGAAGCAGTACCCAGGAATTGACAAGCTTAAATCTTCCATAGATCCCAACATGTGTGTTGGATGTAGTGTATGCGCACAGGTATGTCCTGTAGGCGCAATCAAAATATCACTGAAGGGAGAAAAGAAATAATGGATGTTAAGAGTATAATCATAGCAGGAGTAGGCGGACAAGGTCTTGTCCTTGCCACCAGAATCGTATCTGAAGCCGCTTTTAAAGCAGGGCTGGATGTCAAGACCAATGATGTAGTGGGACTGTCTCAGAGAGGCGGAACAGTCTGGGGCACTGTAAAGATGGCAGAAACGGTTCATTCTCCAAATATTCTCCCTGGAGAAGCGGATATCATCCTGGGAATGGAACCTCTTGAAGCGCTAAGATGGACCCATGCACTGAAAGAAGGTGGCTTGATCATCCTGAACACCAACAGAGTCTACCCGACTCCGGTGCTCCTGGAAAAAGAGGTTTATCCTGAAGAAGAGATTGAAAAGCTGAAAGAGAAATTCCAGGTCATTGAGATCGATGCGCAGAAAGAAGCGAAAGCATCCGGAAACAGCAAAGCCGCAAATACAATCATACTTGGCGTGCTTTCAAGCTTTTTGAAGATTGATGATGAAGTATGGTATGAAGTTCTGAAAGAAAATGTTCCTCCGAAGGCAGTGGAGGAAAATCTTGTAGCCTTTAGGAGGGGGAAAGAGTATGTCAGAGAGTAAACGACTGTTTATAGGGATCGAACTGAATCAGATTCACAAAGAAAATCTTACGGAAACCAACAAGAGAGTGATGATGTATCTGAAAGAGGGACGTCTTACACCTAGAGACAACTATCATATCACCCTGAAGTTTATTGGAGAAACAAAGGAGAATCGTATTCCTGTCATTGAGGAGATCATGCAGGCAGTGGCGCTGAAGTCTCAGCTCTTTCTGACCTACATGGCAGAACTTCATGAGTTCAGAAAAGGAGATAAATCCACCATCTGGATGGGTGTGAAGGACAATGAAAAGCTTGCGGAAATCCGGGATCTTCTAGATGACGAGCTGGATAAACTCTTTCACAAGAAAGATACCGAGGCTTATGTTCCGCATATCACGCTCGTGAGAAATGCGGAGTATCTTGAAAATGTAGATGGCATAGAAGAGCTGAATCATAAGATGAAGCTTCCGAAACTGCCTATTCTCATGGATAGACTGGTACTTTTTGAAAGCGTGAAAGACGAGGACGAGCAGAAGTACATCAATATTTATGAGACACCGCTTAACGTAAGAAGAGCGGAAGGTTTTACCAGATTAACAGAATAATTGGAATGAAGAGTCCTGAAGTTGATAGATAAAATCTGCTGTCAGGGCTCTACATTTTTAAAAGAATTTTCCGAAAAGTCACAGCGCGTACACAGCTGGATAGCTAAGGTATGGGAAAATATAGATAAGAGATAACAGGAAGGAGATTATTCAATGGGTGTTCAGATTTTAATCAACTACAACGGAAACTGCAGAAAAGCTGCAGAGTATTACAGCGAGGTCTTTGATACAAAACCTCCAGTATTTATGACCTTCGGAGAAGGGGTCAGATCAGAGGAACATAGCATTCCACTTGAAGCTATGCATCTCATCATGTATACAGAGCTAGAAATAGAGGGTGACCGGATCATGTTATCTGATATTTTCCCTGGCATGGAATTTACGGTGGGCAACAATATGAACCTCTCGGTGATCTGTAAAGATGCAGAGACGGCGACTAAATATTTCTATCGTATGAAAGAGAAGGGAACAGTGGAGATGGAGCTTCAGGAAACTGAATGGAGTCCCTGCTACGGAAGTATCATCGATCCCTATGGAATACACTGGCAGTTCAATACTACTCCAGAAGTAGGAGAATTCAGCATAGAATCCTGATTATTTAAAGCGGATAGAGTTCTATCCGCTTTAATCTATGGGGAATATTGCAAATCAACTGAGAAATTAAGCTAATCTTCATATAATTTCTCTTGAGACTACGTTATAATTAGCAATAACGCTGTATTTACAATACATTTCAGAAAATCTCAGAACATGATCAAGAAAATGAAGAGGTGAGAATTATTAATTTAGATAAGAAAACGGTAAAAAGCCTGATTTACATTATTTTTTCTGCAATTTTATTTGCGTGGGCTTTGAAACATATTCCTTTTATCCTTGGTATTTTCGGTACCATCCTGAAACCGATGGTTCCGCTGTTTATTGGTGCTTCTTTGGCTTTTGTACTGAACATCTATATGAATCAGCTGGAAAGGCTTTTTCATAAGATCAAAAAGCCGAAGGTCAGAAGAGCTGTCAGCATCGTTGGAGCTCTGCTTACCCTTTTCCTGGGCTTGGCACTTGTGCTGCTCATCGTCATTCCTGAGCTTGCTAGAGCCTTTGAAAGTATTGGGGAAAAACTCCCTGGATTTTTTGAAGAAGCGAGAGTCTGGCTGGAAAACCTGCTGGTCACCTTCCCGGTGTTTGAAGAGAATCTGAAGAATGTGGATCTTTCCCTTGAGAACATCGGAGATACCCTCATGGATGTCATCATGGTGGGTGGAAACAATTTAGCGGATCTGACACTCGGTTTCGTGACAAAACTGTTCTCAGGGGCAATGAATATCATTCTAGGGCTTATTTTCGCCATCTATATCCTGGGGGATAAAGAAAATCTGGGTAGACAGGTCAGACGAATTCTTTATGCTTATCTTCCAGAGAAACGTGTAGATCAGTTTCTGGGAATCACTTCATTGACCAGTGATATATTCCAGAAGTTTGTCACAGGTCAGCTTACAGAATCGGTGATTCTAGGAACCATGTTTGTTGTTACCATGCTGATATTCCAGTTCCCTTATGCAGTGGTCGTAGGTGTTCTTGTGACCATTACTGCAATTATTCCCATCGTAGGGGCATTCATTGCCATGGCCATCGGTTTCTTCCTGATTTTTGTGAATAATCCGACCCAGGCTTTCTGGTTCCTTCTGCTGTTCCTTGTGCTGCAGCAGATCGAAGGAGACTTCATCTATCCGAAGGTCGTAGGTAATTCCATCGGACTTCCAGCCCTCTGGGTGCTGGTCGCTGTCATGGTAGGCGGAGGACTCTATGGTATATTAGGAATTCTTCTAGCAGTACCTATTTCTTCCGTGTTCTATGTTCTCCTTAAGAGAAACGTAGGCAATAGACTGGAGGATACAGAGGTAGATACTCGGAAATATAAATAATGAGTAGTGAGAGAGTTCATAGAAATATGGGCTCTCTTTTTTATGTCAGTTGTTTTATAGGTTGTTTTGGGTATGTTACAGCCAGGTCAAATAATTAATCAAGGTTTTATATGAGAAATCATAATAATCAATGATATAATAGAGAAAAATCACATGAAGGAGCTCTAGGATGTATTTTATGATCATAGGAGAGATTAGTTCTGTAAATAATAGATTACATGAAAAGGAGATGCTCACTGAAATACTTAGAAAGATCAATACAAAGTATGGAGATGTCATAGCGTCGAACTTCACTTTAACGGTAGGTAATGAATTTCAGGGGATCTTATCTGATGGTACTTCTGTCATGGAAATTATCGACTGGATCAGAATTTCCATGGGGAAGACCGGACTTCTTTTTGGTATAGGAATCGGTGATATCGAGACAAGAATCAGCAAATTAAGCATCGGTGTTGACGGACCTGCCTACTGGAACGCACGTGAAGCCATCCAGGCGGTTCATGAAGACGATGATTATGGAAGAACAAATATACTGATTTGTGCAGACGAAAACAGGAATCTTGTTCAGATGATGAATGAGACATTGAGGCTCTGTGGGTATGTCGAAAGCAGATGGAGAGAAACCCAAAGGGAAGTGGTGGAAAAGTCCATTTTACTCCACGGACACAACTCCAGCGTCAAACAGATCGAGCTTGCAAAGGATATGGGCCTTACGACCCAGGCCCTCAATCAGAGAATACAGAGCAGCGGATACTACAACTATATCCGTACTAGAAAAGAACTGGCACAGCTTCTCCAGGCGGAGTGGGGAGATCATCTGCGATAAATGTCATGTGTCTAGATAAAACCAGGATTTTTCTATAAGATCGGAGAAAAATAATTAAGAATCTTTGAATTTCAAAGTATGTGTAAAGATTTACAGGGATAGGAATAGTTGGAA